>JAGQVC010000162.1 GCA_020438185.1 Bacteroidota bacterium | reverse complement strand
ATGACCACCTTCGAGTGTGATGAAGAACTCACCGTTTTCATCCGAACTTACCGAAACTGTACTGCCGTTGTCCTTAGAATAAATTTCAAGTTCGGTTTCCACAATTTCACCGGCATTTGAATCAATCACTTTACCGGTGAGGATGCTGATTGAAGGTCCTTCTTCCTTAGCATTTTCTCTTTGACGGGCAGCGTTTTCGGCATCCACGATGGCAGAAAAATCGATTTCCCAAATATCCAGATCGCCCTCTGAGCCCTCGCGCGCCGAACTAAACCAGGCCGTTCTGCCATCGGTACTTACTGCAAAAAAGCGCTCATCGCCTGTGGTATTAATCGGGTAACCCAGGTTTACAGGTTCGGTGCATCTTCCTTTGGAATCAACTGTGGTTTTAAAAATATCGTAACCTCCGATTGATTTGGGTGAATTGGATGCGAAATAAAGTGTTTTGCCGTCAGGGTGCATAAACAAGCCTATCTGATCGTACTCGTCGTTAACAACCGGACCCAGATTCACGGCTTTTCCCCATGAATATTTGCCTTCTTTCTTAGCCATATAAATGTCGCCCATGCCATATCCGCCCCGTGGGCGTTCCGACACAAAAAACAAGTATTTACCATCGGGTGAAATGGTTGCAGAACTCTCGAAATATGAAGTATTGATATCGCCTTCCAGTTTTTTGGATGCACTCCATTTGCCAGAGGATTTTGACTTTTTAGAATAGTAAAGCTCGCCTGAACCGCGAATTCCCATGTTGCGGTAAACAAATATCATATTGCCGTCGGGCGTGAGTGTCATGCAGGCATCGTGACCTTCGGTGTTGAGGTGTCCGGGAACCGGAACTGCTTCGGTCCATTTTCCCGTCACCGAATCACGGGTTGAAATGAATACATCTTCATAAAACTTCCCGTCATAAGGGTCAACTGCCGAGCCTTCGCCATCGCGTCTGCGTGATGTGAAAATCATCGTATTCCCATCAGCCGAAATGCATGGATTATACTCCGGATACTCCGAATTTATGGCACTACCAACGTTTTTAATGGTAACATTCACCGGATTTTTCATCATATTAAGTGCATTTCTGCACTGTGCTGCCAACGAAGCAGCTTCTTCGGTGTCTTCGTTCTTCTTTTCTGCCTTGGATAAAAAGGCCTCGTATGCCGGAATGGCTTGATCAAGTTCACCAAGCTGCTGGTAAGTTTTACCCAGGTAGAAATACTTTTCAGGATCTGCGTTCGCGTCAAGCTGCACCGATTTCTTCAATCTGTTCAACGCGTCCTCGTAATTTTTTAGGTAAAAATGGCATTCTCCGCTCATGGCATAAAGCTCCGAACTGCTGCTGTCTGTTGCTTCCAGTTCGCGTAATGCTCTCCATGCGGCGGCATATTCGCCACCCATCATCATATTTTTTATCCGCAAAAGCTGCAGCTTTCCGGGACCTTTATCAGCATATTCCATCGCCCGTAAGGGCTGAACAAACAAGGAAAAAAGAAGAATTACCGCAAGAATTCTGGCAACCATAATCCGATTTATTATATCCACAAGTTACACATTTGATAATAAAACAAGGCTTTATAATGTACCCAACATTGTTAAAAATGTTTCCATGCCTTGAAGCGCGCGCTTATTAAGTGTGTAAGAAATTTTGTTACGAAGGTAATTTTCAACGGGAAACGCGGCAGGATATTTTGCACGGGCTTCAGCAATTACTTCATCCATGTGTTTAAGACCAAGACTAACTTGTTGGTTGAACGATTCAGTGAATGCTGAAGGCATTTTTTTACGGCTGACCCAGGCAGCGAAAACAAAAGGTAAACCGGTCCAATCCTTCCAGGCTTTACTCAAATCGGTTACGTAAGTGAACTTTGACGCATGCTCAAAAACCCGGTCACCAATCAATACCGCTGCGGTTGTGCCTTTGGCAAACTCATGTACATCCGATTGGGTATCAATATATTCTATCTCTTTTTTCCAGTAATCGCGCATCAGCAGGCGACACAGGTTGACCGATGTTCTTGACTGGTAATCAAGTGCTACGCTGTTTATTTCTTCCAAAGGCACTTCATGAAGTAATACAACCGAGTCAACTGCACCATCGGCACCAATGCAGGTGTCTCCAATCAGATGGTATTCGCCCAGTTTGGGAAGTATCGCAACCGGAACCAAACCAACATCACAAATTCCATCCAGCAGTTTTTGAGCGCAAACAGCCGGTATGTCAAGCGAATAATTCCATCCGCTGCTAAGCGGATTATTGTGCTTAAGCCCGTAAACAAAAGGCGCTGTGTTGAGGTAGGAAACGACTGAAACCTGATACATAATTCAAAGGGCAAATAAATTTTTCTTTAAGCAGCTTCAACATGTCTGTTGAAATTTTTTGCAACAAATGAAAAACAATTTGTATCAACTTTAGTTTACTTTGCCAACTATTTCAATCGGGATGAATTATTCGGGAAAAGAAGAAACATTTATGCCCCTTGGCAGGCAACTGGCGGTGCTGGGAAGAATGTACTATGCTGCACTTACGGCTAAACTTCAGAATATTGATATTGACCGGTATTATTCAGTTTTACTGTTGCTTGATCAGTGTAACGACGACTTTACTCAGCAAATGCTGGGAGACCGGCTTCAGATCGACAAAACATCGATGGTGCGTGTAATTGACATGCTCGAAGCCCGAGAATACATCCGCCGTGAGGCGAAAGCAGATGACAGGCGCTGCCACCGCATTATACTTACCGAAAAAGGAAAGGATGTTGTGCCGGAAATTAAACGCGCTTCGGAAGAACTGAATGCAGAAATGCTTGCCGGACTGGAACCCGAAAAAGCCGCAGAATTCAGGGAAATGCTCGCCCTCATTTTTAATAACCTGCGAAATATGCCTGCCGAAGAGGTCATTTTTGAATACTCAACCAAAAGAACCAACCAACCCAACCCTAAAGTAAAATAACCTATGCGAAGTATCATTTTCGTAATCGCTTTCATCATCGTTCTGGTGGTTCTGCGACTCACTCTTTTTTCGGAAACCGAAGCCGGAAAGGCTGGTGGAAAGCCCGGAGCTGTTGCTGTTCCGGTTAAAGCCATTGTGGCTCAGGAAAGCACTTTTAGCCCGAGCATCCGCGCTGCGGGAAATCTTCTGGCAGCCGAAGAGGTGAATCTGATGCCTGAAGCTTCAGGTAAGGTGATTTATCTTAATCTATCTGAAGGTAAGCGAGTTACAAAAGGTGAGTTGCTGCTTAAGCTGAATGCTTCCGATCTGGAAGCTCAGCTTCATAAGGCAGAATCATCGGTTCAACTTTACGAATCCAATCTGAGTCGCCAGGATGCCTTGCTGGGATTGCAGGGTGTGAGCAAGCAGGAGCGCGACGCCACAGAACAACAGCTTCTGGCCGCAAAGGCCGATGTTGAATATTACCGGGCTATGATTGCAAAATGCGAAATCCGCGCGCCTTTTACAGGAATTCTGGGGCTTCGTAATATTAGTGAAGGCGCTTTTGTAAACACTTCCACTGTCGTGGGAAGCATTTTTAAAACCGATGAACTCAAACTCGATTTTTCGGTTCCGGAACGCTATGCGGGTTCATTAAAAACTCCATTTCAGGTCACTTTTACCGTTCAGGGCGATTCCCGTGCATTTAACGCTAAGGTCTTTGCTCTCGAGCCTTCGGCTGATGTGGAGAACCGGGCAGTAAAAATGCGGGCAAAGGTTGAAAACACAGGTGGCGATTTAATTCCCGGCCGCTTCGCCGATGTGGAAGTTCCGCTAACGCGGGATGAAAACGTAATTATGCTTCCTACCGAATGCATTGTTCCTGTTTTGAAAGGTCAGCAGGTGTGGCTTAGCCGAAAAAGCAAGGCTGAAGCTGTAAAGGTTGAAACGGGATACCGCAGCGATATTGCTATTGAAATTCGTTCGGGTATTGAAGCCGGCGACACCGTAATCACAAGTGGCATTATGTCGCTGAGACCGGGAAGTGACCTTAAAATTAAAATCGAAAACCAGAAAGCAGTTCAGCAATGAGTTCATTATCAGAAATCAGTGTCCGCAGGCCGGTACTGACCATCGTGATGAATCTCATCATCATGTTGTTTGGTGCCATTGGTTATTCATTTTTAGGAGTAAGGGAATTTCCATCCATCGACCCGCCGGTTATTACCGTGCGGACTTCCTATTCGGGCGCCAATGCCGATGTTGTGGAATCACAAATTACCGAACCGCTCGAAAAGTCGCTCAATGGAATTGAGGGAATCCGAAGTATTACCTCGTCGAGCAACCAGGGCAATAGTAGTATCACTGTTGAATTTAACCTGGGTTCAAACCTCGAAGCGGCAGCCAACGATGTTCGTGACAAAGTTTCACAGGCGGTAAGAAATCTCCCGCAGGATATTGATGCGCTTCCTACGGTGTCGAAAGCAGATGCAAACTCCGATGCTATTTTAAGTCTTACCGTGCAAAGCGACACCCGTTCGCAACTTGAAGTGAGCGATTACGCTGAGAATGTGATAGGTGAGCGCCTTCAGACCATTCCGGGCGTTAGCTCGCTGCAGATTTGGGGACAAAAAAAATACGCTATGCGCCTGCGCATGGATCCGCGCCGTATGGCTGCACTGGGAGTAACTCCTACTGATTTGCAGAATGCGCTCAACACGCAGAACATTGAATTACCGGCCGGTAAAATCTCAGGAAATGCTACCGACCTGACGGTTAAAACGGTTGGGCGACTCAAAACTCCGGAAGAGTTCAACAATATGATAATCCGTTCGGATGGCTCTGATATCGTTCGTTTTTCGGATATCGGTATCGCCGAACTGGGGACAGAAAACGAGGAAACAATTCTTCGTCAGAGCGGAACTCCTATGATTGGAGTTGCTCTGGTACCGCTGC
>JAGQVC010000161.1 GCA_020438185.1 Bacteroidota bacterium | reverse complement strand
CAGTTATTCCCAATCTGTTTTACGAACGATCAGGAATGAAAGCTTCCAAGAAGATTTTCAAGCTTGTAAAAATTGCATCCAAGCAACCTAAAGAGGGTATTATTGCCGCTATCCGCGGGATGAAAGACCGCGCAGACCGCTC
Source organism: Bacteroidota bacterium (assembly GCA_020438185.1). Lineage (GTDB taxonomy): Bacteria > Bacteroidota > Bacteroidia > M30B66 > M30B66 > M30B66. The sequence goes on along the minus strand of JAGQVC010000161.1, from coordinate 4,770 downwards.
CGAAGTCATTCGGAATGCAACCTTCCCTTTGCTATTTCTTACCGGTCAGGACGATTTACTCATTCCGCTGGAACGTATTCAGGAAATGCATCGCCTGCAGCCTAAAGCTACAGTCGTAGTACTCGAAAACTGCGGACATGTTGGTTTCATCGAGCAGAAAAAAGCCAGTCTGCAGGCTATTCGGAAATTTGCTCTGGAAAAATTCCTCTGATTGAGAACATCCAAATTTCGCATCCGCCCGAAGGGCTGAATGATTTTAAAACGATTTCCAGCCCTGGGCTTTCAAATCGTGAACTCCTCCGCTTTTGTCAATCATTACACAACCTTCCGATTCATCGGTCATGTGTCCGATAATGGTAAGTAAAACGCTGTTTTTCAGCTTGTCATAATCGTTTTGACTTACAGTAAACAACAATTCGTAATCCTCGCCACCGCTCAGTGCGCAAACGGTCGGGTCAAGCCCGAATTCGCGAGCCAGGTCGTATGTGCTCTGATCAATCGGAATTTTATCTTCGTATAGTTTACAGCCTAATCCTGATGCTTTACTTATGTGCAACAGCTCCGAACTCAGGCCGTCAGAAATGTCAATCATGGCACCTGGCCTTATGTCGTTTTCGCGCAGAAAATCAATAACGTCCAGTCTCGCTTCCGGCTTTAGCTGCCGTTCAAGTATGTAGTCGAACCCTTCCAGATCGGGTTGCGCCCCGGGAGAATCCAGAAACACGGCTTTTTCACGCTCGAGCAACTGCAAACCCATGTATGCACCGCCCAAATCGCCCGAAACCACAATCAAATCACCTTTTTTCGCGCTGCTGCGCAGTGCAGCCTGCCCGGGCTCACAGCTTCCGGTAACGCTAATACTAATAATTAAACCTGCCTTCGATGAGGTAGTATCGCCGCCAACCAGATCAACGCCGTAATTGCTGCAGGCCAGCATCATACCTTCGTAAAGCTGTTCAAGTGCTTCAACCGGAAAACGGTTCGAACAGGCAATTCCAACCGTAACCTGTTTGGGAATGCCATTCATGGCGCAGATATCCGAAAGGTTAACCACCACAGCCTTGTATCCCAGATGCTTCAGAGGTGTGTAGGTAAGGTCAAAATGAACTCCCTCAAGCAGCATATCCGTGCTGATAAGCACATCTTTATTCTCAAAATTAAGTACCGCGGCATCGTCGCCAACTCCTACTTTGCTTTCTTTATTCTTCAGAATAATTCCTGAAGTGAGATGCCTGATTAATCCGAATTCGCCCAGTTCACTAAGCTCGGTTTTGTTGGCAGGTTGTTCAAACATGAATGCTCAAATTGTTGTGAATGCAGGGATTCCTGCAAAATTAGATTCTATTTCGTCCAATACGGCACTTACTTCTTCGTAAGTCGGAAGCGTAACCAGTTGGGTGCGGTACTCCTTAAAATGGGGAATTCCCTTGAAGTAATTGCTGTAATGCCTCCTCATTTCGATAACTCCAAGCACAGGCCCTTTCCATTTCAGGGAAGCTTCCAGATGGGTGCGGCAAACCTTAACCCGGTCAGAAATTTCAGGCAGCGGCAAATGCTCGCCCGTTTTCATGAAATGCTTGATTTCATTAAATATCCAGGGATAACCAATGCTGGCGCGACCAATCATCACTCCATCAACACCAAATTGGTTTTTCATTTCAAGGGCTTTTTCGTGCGAATCCACATCGCCGTTTCCAAAAATCGGAATCCGGATTCTCGGATTGTTCTTCACTTTGCCAATCAAAGTCCAGTCGGCATTGCCTTTATACATCTGCGAACGGGTGCGCCCGTGAATGCTTAAAGCCTGAATGCCAATGTCCTGCAGCCTTTCGGCCACTTCCTCAATGTTTCGTGTGCTGTCGTCCCAGCCTAAGCGCGTTTTTACCGTAACCGGTAGTGAGCTTGCTTTGACTATTTCGGCGGTCATAGCCACCATTTTGGGAATATCCTGCAGCAATGCAGCACCGGCACCTTTGCAGGCAACATTTTTTACCGGACAACCATAGTTTATATCAATCAAATCGGGCGAAGCCTGTTCTGCAATTTCAGCTGCTTCGCGCATCGAATCAATGTCGCTGCCAAACAGCTGAATGCCAATCGGGCGCTCGTATTCGAAAATGTCCAGTTTTTTCCGGCTTTTGGCGGCATCCCGAATCAAACCTTCCGACGAAACAAATTCGGTGTACATCATATCGGCTCCGTACTGCTTGCAAACCAGCCTGAAAGGCGGATCACTCACATCTTCCATCGGTGCCAGCAGCAGTGGAAACTCACCCAGCTCTATTTTGCTAATCCTCACCATTTTTTGGGAGTGCAAAATTAATCTAAATCATTCATTTTTAAGCGAAAGTGCGTTTTTTAATCATTCCGGCCCATTGAAGCAGGCGCCTTTCTGCTTATAATTGTCACTCGTATGCAATCAGGACTAATCAGCGCATTTGGCTCAATAAGAGATGCTTCACCGGGAAAAGCATTCCTGTACCTTATCTTTTTTATTGCCATCGGGCTTAGCTTATCGTCTGTTTTAAACCTCGCTTTTCTCATTGTTGTTTATGGCCTTTCTCAGGCCGAAATTGCTTCAATGATGGGTAATCCCGGCGAAACCGGCAATATGCGTCTGCTCATGATCAGCCAGCTTATCACTTCAATTGGAGTTTTTATTGCGCCGGCCTGGCTCTTCATCAAATTGCGTTTTAACCGCAACGTTCCGTCAAAAATACCTGCGACATTTGTTTTTAAGGCCTTGTTAATCAGTGTCGTAGTCATTTTAGTTCAGGCGCCGCTCATAAATTTTACTGCCTTACTCAACGAAACACTCAATGTTTCATTCATTTCCGAAAGTCTGCAACAATGGATGGTACAAACCGAAGCTGATGCAAAAGTGCTTACGGAAGCATTCCTAAAAATGGACTCCCTTTCGGATTTATTGTTTGCACTGCTGGTTATGGCCGCCATTCCGGCAATTGGCGAGGAATTGCTTTTCAGAGCGGCAATTTTACCACTGCTTTTGCAAGCCGGTGCCGGGAAACACCTTGCCGTATGGCTCACTGCCTTTTTGTTCAGTTTTATCCATTTTCAGTTTTTCGGTTTCCTGCCGCGTTTTCTGCTGGGCGCCTTATTGGGTTATCTTTTCATCGAGGGCGGTTCGGTTATTTACCCCATCATGGCACATTTTGCCAACAATGCGCTTGCGGTTATTTCTTCCTGGCCGGCTTTCGCCGGGATGGATTCTCCCGACTGGTTTTCTTCTTTCCCGTCAGCTTTGGTTTCTGCGGCTTTCGCGGCAGCAGGCATATTTCTGCTTCGCAGGATGAAAAATCGGGCACTTAAAAGTGCTAAATTTGAGTTCGGTGGCTGAAAGAGTAAAATCGCCGGTAATCGAAATGTAAGAATCTGGCTGTGGAATCATTCACACTTTCGGCTATCACACATTCGCATTTCTTATTTTTGAAAGTACATTATGAATTACATAGCCCTTTCGGTACCGGTTTTCTTCTTACTGATTCTGCTTGAACTGGCCTGGTCGGCTAAAAAAGGATTAAAGCTATACCGGCTCAACGATTCAATTGCCAATATTTCCTGCGGTATAGGTCAGCAGCTCACCGATATCATTTTTAAATCCTTGCTGTTCTTCTCCTACATCTACATTTATGAGCATTTCAGGTTGTTCAGCATTCCTCAGACCTGGTATTGGTGGTTGATTCTTTTTCTGGGCGTTGATTTCTGTTATTACTGGTTTCACCGGCTCAGCCACGAGGTAAATGCAATCTGGGCAACTCATGTGGTACACCACCAAAGCGAAGAATACAATTTGTCTGTTGCCTTGCGTCAATCCTGGTTTCAGGGATTTTTTTCCAATTTCTTTTACCTGCCGCTTGCATTGCTGGGCTTCAATCCTTTGTGGACTATCACCGTTATCGCATTCAACACGCTATATCAATTCTGGATTCACACCGAAACCATTAAAAATATGGGCTGGCTGGAGTACATTTTCAATACTCCGTCGCATCACCGGGTGCATCATGGTTCCAATCCGCAATACATCGACCGTAACCACGGAGGCTCTTTAATAATTTGGGATCGCATGTTCGGCACCTTCGAACCCGAAGGCGAAAAGGTGAGATACGGAATCACAATTCCGCTGAAGAGCTGGAACCCTTTGTGGGCCAACCTGCATTACTGGGTTGATCTGTTCCGGCTGGCTTCAAACACCAAAGGCCTTCCGGAAAAAATAAAAGTCTTCATCAAATCGCCCGGCCACACCGATTTTGGCTTCAACCCGGGTAGCGAATTCAGAAAATTCGAAATCAGCCTGAGCAAGGCTGAAGCTTACTACGCATTTTTTCAGTTTGTGCTTATTCTCGGATTGGCGTCTTTTCTTCTTTTCAATACTGCCGGAAGCTCATTGCTAAAACTGTCGCCCATACTTGGATGGTCATTTTTTTCCATCGTAAGTCTTGGTTTGTACCTGCAACAGTCGCCATTCCGCTTAATAACCGAATTTCTTCGACTGGCAGCGCTGCCAATCTGTTTCGCCATCAGTTTTAATCCGGATCAGAAAATAATAATCTTGCTGGCTGCGCTTTCAATCCTTTCACTTATTCACCTTTTCCCGGCAAGCAGAAAGTCTCAGCATTCCGGCAACCAAGCTGCATAAATCAGCACAGATTCACGACCCAAATTACCCGAAATCAGGCTACCAATCAGGAAACCAGTTCCTCTGTCGGCTTCCTGCCGGCAGGCAACTCAACCTTAACCGGGTTTTTTACC
>JAGQVC010000160.1 GCA_020438185.1 Bacteroidota bacterium | reverse complement strand
GATTGAATGTATTAGTTTCTCGATAATGGAGAAAATATTTAAATGCTTAATACATTGCTTTGGCTAATAGTGTAAAATGTGCTGTTTGGCTGTTTCTGCAGCTGAGCTTACATTTTAAAAAAGAGGTTTTTCGGAGCACTCATCATTCAACATTGAAAACTCATCACTTTCTACTCAATTTCAAACAATCCTGACGTTCGTCTGCGCCTCAGTCAGGATGAATCATTTCTACGCTTACACTTCGCTCCAGCTAGAACTGATTCACTCACCACTCACGAAATCCTGCCCCAATTCTGATATTTTTGCTTTAATGAATCCAGCTTCTTGCGCATCGGAGCGTGGATGTCCAATATTAATTCCGGATCAGTTTCCAGAACCTTAACCGCTAGTTCACGGCAATAAATTAATAACTTATTATCTTTAGAAATATCAGCAATTTTTAAATCAAGGTTGCCACTTTGCTGTGTTCCTTGTAAATCGCCCGGACCACGAAGCATTAAGTCCACTTCGGCAATTTTAAATCCATCATTTGTTTCTACCATTGTTTCCAAACGTGTCCTGGCCTCCTTACTTAATTTAAAACCAGTCATGAGTATGCAATAGCTTTGGTCTGCACCTCTGCCAACGCGACCTCTTAGCTGGTGCAGCTGAGATAATCCAAAACGCTCGGCACTTTCAATTATCATAACAGAAGCATTTGGAACATTTACACCAACTTCAATAACTGTGGTTGCGACCATTATATTGGTTTGGTGTTTTACAAAGCGGTGCATTTCAAATTCCTTGTCTGCCGCGGGTAACTTGCCATGCACAATACTTAATTGATATTTCGGCGATGGAAAATAATCTGTTAAATGGTTAAATCCATCCATCAGATTTTTATAATCCATTTGCTCGCTTTCTTCAATAAGTGGGTAAACAACATAAATCTGGCGACCTAAATTAATTTGATCTCTTATGAAAGCCAGCACACGATGCCTGTCCTGTTCATAAACATGTGTAGTTTGGATAGGCTTTCGGCCGGGAGGCAATTCATCTATTACCGAAATATCCAGATCTCCGTAAAGAGTCATCGCCAGTGTACGTGGAATTGGTGTCGCACTCATGATTAATACATGGGGGGGCAAAGTGTTTTTTGCCCATAAACGAGCACGTTGAGCTACTCCGAAACGGTGTTGTTCATCAATTACCACCAATCCCAGATTGTCAAATTGCACTTCATCCTCAAGAAGCGCATGGGTTCCTACCAGAATATGCATTTCGCCCGATTGAAGCTGTGCATGTATAGGTCTTCGATCTTTCTTCTTTACAGAACCGGTAAGAAGACCAATGTTCAGGCCTACGGCCGATGCCAGATCTTTTAACCCGGAATAATGCTGTTGCGCCAAAATTTCGGTTGGAGCCATCAGGCATGCCTGATAACCATTGTCTATTGCCATCAGCATACTCATGAAAGCAACTATGGTTTTACCACTTCCAACATCACCCTGAATAAGGCGATTCATTTGAATTGGTCGGGCAACATCAGAACGAATTTGCTTTAAAACTTTTTTTTGTGCTCCGGTTAATTCAAATGGCAAATGATTTTTGTAAAAATCATTAAAATAATTTCCGATTTTACCAAAAGAGAAGCCTTTTATGGATGTCCTGTTTATTTGATTTAACTGCAATAATCTCAATTGCAGAAAAAATAATTCTTCGAATTTTAATCTTAATTCAGCTTTCTGTAATTCTTCAGGATTGGACGGTGCATGTATTAAACGGAAGGCATCTTCAAGTGCTATCAGATTAAGCATTTGCCTGACTGAATCAGGTAATGATTCTTCAATTTTGCCTCTGCACTTATTTATTACCTGTGAAATTAATACCGAAAATGCTTTGCTATCGAATCGTGCTCGTTTTAATGCTTCAGTTCCCGGATAAACTGGCTGCAAACGTGGAGCAAGCTTGGCTTTTTCAGCAGAATAAATTTCTAACTCCGGATGCGCAATATTCCAGTTCTGCTGAAATAAAGTTGGCTTTCCAAATACTACGTATTCGATGCCGTTTTGTATGTTTTGCTGAATGTATTTTATTCCCTGAAACCACACCAATTCTATACTGCCGCTTGTATCGCTAAGCCGGGCAGTAAGCCTTTGTTTATGTTTTACGCCTTGCAGGCGGATTTGGTCAATTTTACCGATTAATTGAATATAAGGAAGCTCTTCGGATATTTCCCTGATTTGATAGAACTTAGTCCTGTCAACATATCTGAAAGGATAGTATTGCAATAAATCACCAACTGTTTCTATTCCGCATTCCTTTTTAAGCAGCGCAATCCTTTTGGGGGGAATAGCCTGAAATGATTGCAAGGAAACCGATAGCAGCATTCGCAAATATAATATGCTGATTTGCTAATTCTGTAATTTGCTTATTAGAAAGTGCGTATCAGGGGATTATCTTTTTAAGTAACAAGAGATAAACTTATTTAATATTATTAAGCTCAATTTTAATTTCGGGACTGATTTTATTATCACAAAATCCGGAATTTATATTTATCTGTCATTCGCCGCAGGCGAACATAAAACAAGAAGTTTTTTTTCGGAAATAAAAGCTTTATTAAGCATCATCAATCCGTTTCAACAGGACAACTCACACAGCTCAGACCGTTTTCTCCCATAATAAAAGTCTGACCACTCATTTCTTCACCATCAAGATGTTGGGTGTTTGGCACATCGTCGATAATGTCTGAAAGTCCATTTTCGAATTTAATAAACTTGCCTTCAGGAATCTCGAGATTGAATTCAACCCGCTGACGCCTCCATTTATTTTCGGGGGAAAGAGAGAAGTATGGATTAATGTAAATGGTGTTGTTCTGTTGCTTTGCATAATATCTAATTTCACCTGCGGTGCTGATAGCCTCTTTTTTATCTGCACCGCGGGCACTGCGGTTTACACTCATTGCAATGGTTTCTCCGGCAGATTTAATCACATTCAGCCGCACTTCACCGGTCATAAAATGCTCTTCATCGTCGAGGTAAAACTTCCAACTGTCTATTGTCGCAAATTGTTTGATATTCAATTCACTATTTGGTTGTATTGCCAGCGAAATGGTATCGGAGTTAATTGCCCCGATATCAATTGCATCTATTCGTTTACCCCGGGTACTGAAATCAGAAATGAGCATGGCACCTGTAATGATGCACAAAACAAGACCAATCAGGAACAATGCTCCGTTGGCAGAAGCTGCCCAGTGCAGCCCGGTGCGGGGATAAATTGCGAGGCGCCAGCCGAGTAGAAAAATACCGATTACAGGTGTGAAAATGAGCAGTGTTGTTCCAATCACAAACAAATCAAGTTGCAGACCTGTATGAAAGAACACCGATAAAAAATCCCCAAGTCTGTATATATTAATGTCGTCACCGTCGCCTTCAATGGCAAAGGTTCCGGAAGTAAAAACAGATGCCAGCAGTGCAATTAATGTAACCCCTGCGAGCAGCAAAAGAAACAAGCCGAGAACGCGCCCGAGTACATTCCCAAAGCCTTTCAGGAAATTCAGTAATGCCTGCACAAGTTCATTCACCATTCCGCCAATTCGCGCCCCGGCATTGGAGCTGTTAAAATCTTTTCTTGCCTTTTCTCCTATATCTCCCGCCTTTCGGCGGATGCGCTCAGTTTCTTCGCGAAAGCGCCGCTCTATATTCTCAATATTCACACGCTCACCGCGCATCTGTAATTTGTCGGCTGTGCTCTCAGCTTTAGGAATAACAATCCACAAGATGATGTACAGCAAAGGCCCGGTGCCAAAAAAGAAGAGTGCCGCCACAAAAGCCAGTCTCAACCAAACGGCATCCACTCCAAGATAATGACCGGCTCCTGAACAAACCCCGCCAAGAATGGAGTGATCGGGATCCCGAAACAGACGTTTATTTTCGGTAGTGGTGTATGACTGCTGACGACGATCCCTGCTTTCTTTTTGTGAAGCGCCTGGCTCTTCGTCGGTTTCTACATCATACTCTTCAGGCTGCCCCAGGCGTTCGATAACTTCGTCCACTTCCTTTTCCAGAATTACCTGCTTATCCTTTAGCTTTTCTGTAAATAATTCAGCTATTCGTGTTTCAATATCTGCCAGGATTTCTTCTTTTCCTTCGATATTCTGAAACGAAGTGCGCAACTTGCTCAGATAAGCCGATAGCTTTTCATACGCGTTTTCTTCAAGATTGAAGAGCATTCCGCTCAGGTTGATACTGATTGTCTTATTCATGGTTCAGGGTTTCAGGATTTGGAAATTGTAATTTGCGTTTGTGCTACTGAGCTTACAAGCTCATCCCAGCTAATCCGGAGTTCGTCCAATGCTGTTTTGCCGCTTTCAGTGAGGCTGTAATATTTACGAGGTGGCCCCGCATTACTTTCTTCCCAGCGGTAGGAGAGAAGTCCTGAGTTTTTTAAGCGGGTAAGCAGGGGATAAAGTGTTCCCTCTACTACAATAAGCCGGGCTTCCCGTAAACGCGTAATTATATCACTCGCGTAGGCGTCTCCGTTCGATAACACCGAAAGGATGCAGAACTCAAGCACGCCCTTTCTCATTTGCGCCTTTGTGTTTTCCAGATTCATATTTGCAAACATAGAACATAATTTAACACGGTACTATGCAATACAAGGTACAATGTTAAAGAAATTTCCTTTGAATAACATAAGTAATTGATTGTCAGTTTCTAAAAATGTATGAAAATTTTAAAATGGCACTTCATTCTGAGAATCGATTCATTTACCGGAGCTCAGACCTCGTTTTCATCTAATTTTGGAGCATGCAAAACATTTTCAATGTGCGTGTTTACGGACTCATTATTAATGAACGCAACGAATTACTGGTGAGTGATGAGTTTTGTCAGAACAGGTACATGACCAAATTTCCCGGGGGTGGACTGGAATTCGG
>JAGQVC010000159.1 GCA_020438185.1 Bacteroidota bacterium | reverse complement strand
CCCAGCAATTTCCTGTAGTGCCCTGCAAAGATGTGAACGGCAAAACGAAAGAGCTCAACCTGAGTGCTTCGGCCAAGCCTTCGGTTGTTTTTGTTCAGAAAAAAGCTAAATCGGGTGAAATGGCCGAAAGCTGGATAGATCCATTGGTTCAGAAGTTTATCCGCAAAAGCGGGATGCTGGACGCCATGTTTGATGCTGATTTGGTTTTTCTGGCTTACCTCAATCAGATTGAAGCCGGTATGGTTGAGAAATCGACTAAAAAAGTGAAAGAAGAAATCCCTGCCGAATTGCATTCCGGTTCGTATTTCAGCACCGAAAGCCCTGATGCTGTCGAGAGTATTGTTTTGAGCGGAGCCGATTCATTTATTGTGGTAGTTTCGGCCGAAGGCCGGATTCTGGGTTCGGTTCAGGGTAAGTACACCGAAGAAAAAATGGAAATGATTGAAGATTGGTTAAACTCGAATTAATCACGGCTTCGCCGGATGAATGAGTTTGCCTCCCTTTGAATTACAGGAAGCCTGATTTTGACAAATTTTGTTAACAATCTTGCGCAGCAGCAAGGCTTTCATTCCATAATTAACGAATGTTTTGTAGGTTTGGAACTTTCTATTCATGAGAAGTTTTTTAGCACCTCTGATTTTCGTTTTAATGGCATACGCTGCCTGCACCCCACCCGATGAAGTGAGGCTGCAAAACTATATAGAACCTGCCGCCGATGGCTTTTATGCTCAGGTTCCCGTTTGTTACTATCCGGGGAGAATTTTCCTGGGCGACAGTTATTCCGATTTTCGCCATCAAACTTCAGAGCTCAGGGAAACCGCTTCAACCGAAACGGATTGCGGAATTGTGAAACGTGAATTTATTACCGCCCGCCGCGATACCACATTGAATTGCTCATTTAAAAACGGCAGGCTCATTTATCTGGAAAGCAAAACCATCCTGTCGCAGGATTGTGCATCGGCCGCCGAGGCCTGCGAACTGCTGGGCGAAAATTACCCCTGCCTGGGCGAGCTGGGGATCTGGATGGACAATCAACAAACGGATACTTTCCGCAGAGCGGAAGATGCATTTGCCGAAGAATTTAAACTGGTCCGCAATGGTAAAAATTTCGGATCACTCGTCTATAGAATCGGCTATTTCGACGATTACGACTGCGATACAAACAATCATTCATAAATTAAAGAATCATGAAACACCTTCACCAACTGCTCCTGGTTTTTTTCACATTTTCATTTGTTGCGCTAAGCGGCCAGACCGACCTTCACCGCGAAGAAACTATGAAACTGCTTGAAAAAGGCGAAGTCGCTGCTGCGAAGGAAAAAATGGACGAAGCATTAAAAGTTGCTCCCGAGGTAGCAGAAAACCATTATGTAATGGGGCGTGTGCTGATGATGATGCGAAACAGCTTTGATGCCGTTGTGGAATTTGAGAAAGCCGAATCACTAAAGCTGGAAACTGCGGAACTGTATCTCTACAAAGGAATTGCGTGTTACCTTACCGGTAAAACAGAAATGGCCCTTGCCTGTTATGAGAAATCTCAAAAGCTAAACGACAGGGATTATAAACTTTACTACAACCGGGCTCAGCTTTATACCGATCTGGGCGAACTGGACGATGCAATGACTGACCTGAATGCAGCAATTGACCTGAAACCGGATTATGCCGAAGCCTATTTACAAAGGGCAATTGTAAGTTTTGAGGATGAAAAATTTAAAAATGCCATTCGCGATTGCGACAAAGTTATCGAGCTAAAGCCAACACTGGCCGATGCATATTATTACAGAGCCATGTCGAAAGGCAGCGATGGCAATGACAAAAGTGCGATTGACGATTTTAGTGCCGCCATCGACATTAATCCAAATCACGACAACGCCCTTAGCCACAGGGGTTCTGCCAAATATTTATCGGGTAATCTTAAAGGCGCTTGCATGGATTGGGACAAAGCCATGCAACTAGGGAATGATGATGCCGAAATGAATTACCTTAATTATTGCCAGTAAAACATGAAAATTAGTTTCAGCCTTGTTTTTTTTCTGCTTGCAGCAGGATTCGCAGGCGCACAGAACATGAATAAAATCAGCTCCGATTACAACGAAGCTGTCAGGCTAATCGGAGAGCATCAATACAAGGAAGCAGAGCTCAAACTGGATAAAGTTATCATGGCGAAGCCTGATTATGCTGAAGCCATTTCGGCACGCGGTACTTCCCGCCTGATGCAGGGAAAACGCAGTGATGCCTGTGAAGACTTTGCCAAAGCAGCTGCGCTGGGATGGAAAGCCGCAGAAAGATCGGTAGCTACCTATTGCGGTAAAGATGCTCCGGATGATAAAATAAATAAGCAGCAGGATTAAAGGTGAAGCGCAATGTTTTTAGCCTGCTGGTAGTTCTGATTCTGGCAGGAACTGCAGATGCTCAGCAGGAAGCATCCAAATATTACCATGATGCAACAGCCAGAGGGCTTGCGGGAGAATACACCGCTGCAATAGATTTATTCTCACGTGCGCTGGAACTCGGTTACCCCGAAGAAGAAATTTGTCTGAATCGTGGCATTTGCTACGCAAAGAAAAGACGATACAAAGATGCCCTTACCGATTTTAATAAAGCCATTGTTCTGAACGCGTCAAATTTTAATGCGCTCAATCAGAGAGGCTTGTGCAAGCTGCAATTGGGAGATAAAACAGGTGCACTTCGTGACTTTACTGATGCCATTGATTTAAAAAACAACATCCCTGAGTTTTATTTCAATCGTGCTCAGGCTTATTATATATTAGGCAACTATTCAGAAGCGATTAACGATCTGGATATTTGCATTAGTCTCGACGATCGTATGTCTGAAGCATATTACAAGCGGGGAATTATCCAATACGTGAACGGATCACGCGAAGCGGCCTGCATTGACCTTAGCAAAGCCGTGAACATGGGTAATAACGAAGCTTTTGATGTTATCAGAATGTATTGTCAGTAAAGGCCTTACGCATGGCGGGAAAAAAGCGAAAGTTCATTTATTTGTTCTCCTACCCCATTCTGGGTCTGGTTTATCTGCTTTCAATCCTGCCAATGCCCGTTTTATACGGAATATCATCAATTATTTACTTACTGCTGTACAGGACATTTGCTTACCGGGTAAAGGTTGTTCGCAACAATCTTAGAAATTCGTTTCCGGAAAAATCAGATGCAGAACTACGATTAATTGAGAAGCGGTTTTACAGGCATCTGTCTGATATTTTTGTTGAAACCATCAAGTCGTTTACCATTTCGCCGGCACAATTAAAAAAGAGGATGAAAGTCCTGAATGCCGATTTACTTGAAAAATACTATCACAAAAACCAGAAGGTAATTGCCGTAACCGGCCATATTGGCAATTGGGAATGGGCCGCGATAACACTGCCTTTCCAAAGCAGTCACGATGCACAGGGTGTGTATTTGCCAATTAAAGACCCTGTTTTTAACCGCGCCATGATACGTTCCAGGAGCCGCTTCGGAATTGACTTACTGCTTGCCAGCGATATGCGTAACGAGATGGAAAAGCGCAAGGATGTACTCAGTATTACCGGCTTTATTGCCGATCAAAGTCCATCGAATCCCGATAAAGGCGAATGGGTAACATTCCTCAATCAGGATACCTGTGTTGCCAAAGGTACAGAGCGATACGCGCGTATTTATGATGCCGCGGTGCTTTTTGGAATGATCAAAAAGGTTAAGCGAGGTTATTACACGCTGGAATATAGGCTTATTTCAGATCAGGCGGCTGTTTCCGCCGAAGGCGAAATAACCGCAAGACACACTGCTGTGCTTGAAGAACTGATTAAAGCACAACCTGAATACTGGCTTTGGTCGCACAAGCGCTGGAAACATAAACGCAAGGCAGGATGATAAACGCACGCGAACCTCTTGCCGAACGAATGCGCCCTGAATCGCTTGATGAGTACGTTGGGCAAAGTCATTTGATTGGTGATCAAGGCTTTCTGGGACGCCTCATTCGCAACGGTGGCCCACTGCCTTCCATGATTTTCTGGGGTCCGCCGGGAGTTGGAAAAACAACCCTGGCCCGATTGATTGCCAAAGCAAACGAATCCGGCTTTTACAGCTTGAGCGCCATTCACTCGGGTGTTAAAGACGTGCGTGAGGTGCTTGATTCGGCTTCTTCGCAGGGAGCTTTGCTCAGCAAACCGGTATTGTTCATCGATGAGATTCACCGCTTTTCCAAATCGCAGCAGGATTCACTCCTGGGTGCGGTTGAGAAAGGAACAGTTACGCTGATTGGCGCAACCACTGAAAACCCCTCGTTTGAGGTAATCCCCGCTCTGTTGTCGCGCTGCCAGGTTTATACTTTAAAAGCCCTTAGCGATGAGGAACTGAAGCAGATTGCGGAAGATGCGATGAAGAAGGATGCCTTTCTCAAACCTTTGGAAATAAACATAAAGGAATGGGATGCCTTATTCCGGTTTAGTGGTGGCGACGCCCGTAAACTACTCAACATATTGGAATTACTCGCGGGAACCATTCGTGAGGGAAAGCCGCTGGAGGTAACAAACGAGCTCACCACCGAGTTACTCAGAAATACGCCTCTTCGGTACGACAAAACCGGCGAACAGCATTACGACATAATCTCGGCGTTCATTAAAAGTATGCGTGGTTCCGATCCCAATGCGTCATTGTACTACCTGGCCCGTATGCTTGAAGCAGGCGAAGATCCCAAATTCATTGCCCGCCGCATGCTTATTCTGGCTTCAGAAGATATTGGAAATGCCAACCCGACGGCGCTTATTCTGGCAAACAATTGTTTTCAGGCGGTAGCCGTTATCGGTTACCCCGAATGCGATTTGATATTGTCGCAAACCGCCATTTATCTGGCCACTTCTGCAAAAAGCAATGCGAGTTACCTCGCTATCAGGGCGGCACAGGCTTATGTGCGCGAAAGTGGC
>JAGQVC010000015.1 GCA_020438185.1 Bacteroidota bacterium | reverse complement strand
ATTAAAGATGATGCGGAGCGCATTTTCCTGATGGGAGATGTTTTTGATTTCTGGTTCGAATACAAACATGTGGTTCCGAAATACTACGTGCGATTGCTTGGAAAACTTGCCGAATTAAGTGATTCGGGCATACAGATTGACTTTTTTACGGGCAATCATGATATGTGGGCATTTGATTACCTAACAAGAGAAATTGGAATTCCGGTTCACCGCAAACCCTTACAGCTTACCATTCAGGGTAAGCAATTTTATATCGGGCATGGCGATGGGCTTGGTCCCGGCGATTACGGGTATAAATTCATTAAAAAAGTGTTCGCTAACCCGGTTTGCCAGTGGTTGTTTGCCCGACTCCACCCGAATTTTGGGATTGGAATGGCTAATTTCTGGTCAAGAAAGAGTCGTTCTGCCAATCCGGCCGTCGAAAAATTCGAGTCGGAACAGAATGAGTGGCTTCTAACCTGGTGTCGCGAGTATATTTCGGCTTCGCCTGAAATCAACTTTTTCGTTTTCGGGCACAGGCATCTTCCCTTAAATCTTGAGGTGGTTCCGGGAACGCGTTACTTCAATCTGGGTGACTGGTTTACCTGGTGTAGCTATCTCCGTGTTGAAAATGGTGTTCCGGAGTTACTGTATTTCAGGAATGAAAATTCAGAACCTGTAAAATAGTAACAGGCATTTTGCATTGGTTATCTTTGCCCGCAATGAATACCTCATTTACCGAAGAAAATTATTTAAAAACCATATTTAAGCTGAGTGAACAAACCAGCGGAAATGTGAGCACAAATGCCATTGCAGAAGCATTGCAAACGAAGGCATCGTCGGTAACAGATATGATTAAAAAACTGGGCGAAAAAAACCTGCTTGAACATACACGCTATCAGGGAGTTTCGCTTACAACTGAAGGTCGCACAAAAGCGCTTGGAATTGTTCGGCGGCACAGGCTCTGGGAGGTTTTCCTGGTAAAAAAACTAGGAATGGGTTGGGATGAGGTGCATGATATTGCTGAACAGCTTGAACACACCAATTCACTAAAGCTTTATGCTGAATTGGATAAATTTCTCAATTATCCAAAATACGATCCGCATGGTGATCCAATTCCGGATTCAAGTGGGAATATGCTGGAAAATTCGGCACAGGTGCTGGCTGAATTGAAACCGGGAAGCAACTGGGTTGTGCAGGGAATTGCCGATCATAATCCTGAATTTCTGCAATACCTCGATTTAATTGGTCTCATTCCGGGAGCACAGATTCACATCTCAGGCAAATTTGAATTCGACGGATCGTTGCGTGTTCGGATAAATGGTAATGATGAACTGGTTCTTTCGGCAGTTGCTGCCGGAAATATACTTGTACAAAATCCGGCCTTATGAGTAAGGCTGAGAAAAGTAAGGTTTCGGTGCGTAACCGGAAAGCCGAGTTTGAGTTCGAAATTCTGGCAAAATTTATCGCCGGGATGGTTCTGGCCGGTTCCGAAATCAAGTCTATCCGAAACCATAAGGCATCTATTGCCGAAGCCTACTGTGCCTTTGCAGGCGATGACCTGGTAATTCGCAACATGAATATTGAAGAGTATTCACACTCAACCTATTTTAATCATGAGCCCAGACGCGATCGTAAGTTGTTGCTTCAAAAAAGCGAATTGAATAAACTCAGGACCAAGCTTAAAGATAAAGGTCTGACAATCGTTCCTTTACACCTGTTTATCTCGGATTCGGGTTATGCAAAAGTCGAAATAGCGCTGGCAAAAGGTAAAAAGCTATACGACAAACGCGAAAGTCTTAAGGATAAGGACTTAAAGCGTAATCTGAGTCGCTCGGATGCTTTTCGTGATTAGTTACGATCTTCCAAAAGAGGTACAAAAGAAAATTCTCCGTGTTGTGCTTCTGTAATTTCGCCTTCGGCGGATTTTTCCAGCACATGCATCACCTGAGTTTTGCCTTCTCCGACAGGTATTACCAATCGGCCGCCCGGATTTAACTGGGTAAGCAAAGCCTGAGGAATAAATGGCGCTCCGGCGGTTACTAAAATTTTATCGAAAGGAGCAAATGCAGGCTGACCCAGATATCCATCGCCAAAAAATAATTTTACACGAATATTCATTTCCTCCAGTAAAGCGCGGGTTCTGATAAACAATTCATGCTGCCTTTCGATGGAAAAAAGCTTAACTCCAAATTGAGCCAGGACAGCAGTTTGATACCCGCTACCAGTTCCAATTTCCAATACTTTTTCACCTTTTTGCGGATCAAGTAACTGGGTTTGAACGGCTACCGTTGAAGGGTGAGAAATCGTTTGCCCGGCTCCAATTCTGAAAGCAATGTCCTGATATGCCTTTTCCTGAAAAGCCTGATCGGGAAAAAACTGATGTCGGGGAACCTCTCGCATTGCATCCAGAATACGACCGGAAATCCCTTTTTCAGTAAGTTCTTCCATTAATCTGTTTCGTAAACCTTTGTGTTTGAATGTATCAGGAAAAATCATCTCGCTTCTATGCCAATTGCTCTAAATTACCTCTACCTTGAATTGAGGACCTGGAAAAGCAGCTGCATTCATTCACAAAAAATTGTTAATTGTTTTGTGGGAATTCAGCCAATAATACAGGCCGCTTGGGCGTCCTCTCATCACGAAAATCCCTTAGGTTTGTTCAAAATTTTCAATTCAGGTCATGCTTAGTATCGGAGTTGTTGGCACAGGTCATCTTGGAAAAATTCATTTAAAATTATTGCTGGAAACAGACAGGTACCATGTTGCCGGTTTTTTTGATGAATCGCCGGAGGTAGCTTCGGCCGTTGAGGCCGAAACAGGCTGTAAGGCTTACCCAAGCTTTGAGGAATTACTTGAACATGTTGATGCCGTTGATATTGTAACTCCTACTCTCTTCCACCATTATTACGCGTCAAAAGCGCTTCGGGCCAGCAAACATGTGTTTATCGAAAAACCGATTTCGGCAACGGTTGATGAAGGGCGTGAACTTGAACGCCTGGCGCATGAAGCCGGTAAAAAAGTGCAAATTGGTCACGTCGAGCGATTTAACCCTGCCTTTATTGCTGCAGAGCCCTATTTCAGTAATCCTATGTTTATTGAAACGCACCGGTTGGCTCAGTTCAATCCGCGGGGAACAGATGTATCAGTGGTACTTGACCTCATGATTCACGACATCGATATTGTACTACATACGATTAAAAGTCCGGTACGAAAAATAAGTGCATCCGGCGTAGCCGTAGTTTCAGAAACACCTGATATTGCTAACGCAAGAATTGAATTTGACAATGGTTGTGTGGCCAACCTCACCGCCAGCCGGCTATCGATGAAAAACATGCGTAAGACACGTATTTTTCAGCGCGATGCATACATAAGCATTGATTTTCTTGATAAGGAAGTTGAAGTAATTCGTATGCGAGCTATTGAAGGAGAGCCCGATCCTCTGGCTATTACCATTGAGCTTGGAAATAATAAGGGAGTGAAACAAATCTTGCTTGATAAACCTGAAATTTCTCCCGGTAACGCAATAAAATCTGAATTGGAAAGTTTTGCAGATGCAATTATGCTGAACAAAAACCCGGTTGTTACCGCTTCCGACGGACTTCAGGCGCTGGATGTTGCTTACAGAATAATTGAAAAGCTTAATCTTACACCACATCTGTTTGCATGAAGCAACTATTACCCGGTCCGGCTGTGTTTTTCGCTTTGCTTCTTTCGGGTTGCTCTATTTTCGATAAGGATAATGAGCAGGCTTCATACATCAGTGTGAATGAGTTTACTGTAAGCACAGATCCTGTTATACAAGGCAGCTCTTCTTCAAAAATAACAGATGCCTGGATTTATGTAGATAACAATCTGCTGGGTGCCTATTCCCTTCCCTGCCGGGTTCCGGTTTTGAAAAGCGGAAATTCCGAAATCCTGCTAGGAGCCGGTATTAAGGTGAATGGGATTTCCACCTTAAGATCGCCTTATGTTTTTTACAAGCTTTCGCCTCATGAGATAACTCTGGTGCCCGGAGAAACTACCTTTATTTCTCCCGAAGTTGTTTATTTCGATTCTCTCTCCTTTCCCTTAATAGCAACATTCGATGATATTTCGGGCAATAAATTAGAAGCTACTTCTGCCAGCGACACCAATGTATTTATAACTACAAACCCGTCAAAGGTTTTCGAAGGCAATGGTTGTCAGATTGTTACTCTGGAACGAGACAGCGGCTACATCGAGTTTCAGACTGTTGAGGCCTTTAATTTACCCAGGCAGGGAACCCCGGTTTATGCTGAGTTAAATTATAAATGTTCGCATGTGTTATCTATTGGTGTTGCTGCCTATTATGCGCTTTCAAACACACAAAAGCACCTGATAATCAACTTAAATCCGACCGATAACTGGAATAAAGTTTACCTCAACCTCACCAATCCTGTTAGTACAGAGGTTAATGCGGATGATTATCGTTTGTTTTTCTATGTGGAAAAAGCAAGTGGTACCGAACCTGTTGAAATTCTGATAGATAATCTAAAAATTATTCATTCATAGTGCTTTCAGTAAAAAGGGACAGAATACAAACGCTTGTGGAAATGCTTGCCGATTATTTATCGGCAGGTTTGGCCTGGACCCTTTACTACGCTTTCCGAAAATTATATCTCGAACCACTTAGGTTTGGTCAGGAAGTACCGCTGGAATTCAATGAAACATTTTACCTGGGTTTTACACTAATTCCGGTTTTCTGGATTGTACTATATCATATTTCTGGTGCTTATTTCGATGTTTACCGCAAATCAAGGCTCGGCGTTTTGGGAACCACGCTGCTAGTAAGTGTTTTGGGTAGCATCATTTTGTTTTTCGCAGTAAGTCTCGACGATTTCATCTTATCCTATCGCTATTACTATTGGTCATTCGGGGCTTTATTTACCCTTCATTTTAGTATTACCGCTTTACAGCGGATAGTGATCGGTACTCTAAAATCAAGGCGAATCCAAACGGGCAAGGTGCAATTCAACACTATTTTGGTTGGCTCAGGCCCAAAGGCCTGGGAAATCTTTAAAACAATCGAGCAACAATCTGTTCGAAGCGGAAACCGATTCATTGGATTTGTTCCTGTTAACGGAAGCGATTGCGAAGAATTGAAGAAAGCACTTCCCTGTATCGGACAATTCAGTGACATGGTTAACCTGATTAAGGAAAAGGATGTTGAAGAGGTTATTGTTGCACCCGAAAACAGCGAACATAAATACTTAGGGAAATTTCTTACCGAACTTGAAGTAACAAATGCTATTATAAAGGTTATTCCTGATATAACGGACTTCCTGTTGGGTTCCGTTAAAATGTCAGCGATATTTGGTGCTCCCGTTATAGAACTTCGAAGGCAACTCATGCCTCAATGGCAAAAGTCGCTGAAACGATTATTTGATATTACGGTATCCATTCTTGTTCTCACTTTATTATCGCCGGTTTATCTGATAACCGCTTTAATAGTTGTTACAACATCCAAAGGCCCTGCTTTGTATAGCCACTTTAGGGTTGGCTTGAATGGTAAATCCTTCAGGATATATAAGTTCAGATCGATGTACAGCGATGCAGAAAGCCGCGGCCCCATGCTTTCCAGCAAGCATGATTCCCGAATTACACCTTTCGGACGGTTTATGAGAAAAACCCGATTGGATGAAATTCCTCAGTTTTACAACGTTCTTGTGGGAACCATGTCTATAGTAGGTCCCAGACCTGAGCGGCAATTTTACATTGATCAAATAGTGGAGGTTGCTCCGCATTACCGTTTATTGCATAAAGTGAGGCCCGGAATTACAGGCTGGGGCCAGGTTAAATTCGGGTATGCAGAGAACATTGATGAAATGGTGGAGCGTCTTAAGTACGACATACTTTACATTGAAAACATGACCATCGCTCTTGACCTGAAAATACTTATTTATACATTCCTGATTGTGCTACAGGGTCGGGGTAAATAACATTCTTGTTTGCACCTCACTTTCAAATCTGCTTAATTTGCCCCACCAAAATTTAAGCAAATGAAGAATATTGCAGTTATAGGATCAGGCACAATGGGCAATGGTATCGCTCACGTTTTTGCTCAATACGGCTTTCAGGTTAAACTTGTGGACATCAGTGAACAAGCCCTTCAGAAAGCGCTGGCAACAATTGGCAAAAACATGGAAAGGCAGGTGTCGAAAGGAACATTAACTGCAGAAGATGCCACCCAGGCAATTTCCAGAATTACAACACAAACCTCAATCGATGCGGGCCTTTCTCAATGCGATCTCGTTGTGGAGGCAGCTTCAGAAAACGAAAAAATCAAATTCGATATTTTCAGGCAGCTCGATCAGGTTTGTCAACCATCCTGCATTCTGGCCAGCAATACATCATCAATTTCAATTACACGAATTGCGGCAGAAACTGGCCGTCCGGATAAAGTTATTGGGATGCATTTTATGAATCCCGTGCCGGTAATGAAACTGGTTGAAATAATTAACGGATATTCAACTTCAGCCGAAACTTCGGCTTCAATCGCTTCTCTTTCAAAGCAACTCGAAAAAATACCTGTTGTAGTAAACGATTACCCGGGATTTGTTGCAAATAAAATTCTAATGCCCATGATTAATGAGGCAATTATTACTCTGCACGAAGGTGTTGCTGGTGTGGAAGAAATAGATACTGTTATGAAACTTGGAATGGCTCACCCGATGGGTCCACTTCAATTGGCAGATTTCATCGGTTTGGATGTCTGTCTTTCAATTTTGCGTGTTTTGCAGGACGGTTTCGGGAATCCCAAATATGCACCTTCTCCCCTGTTGGTAAATATGGTCACAGCCAAACAACTCGGGGTTAAGTCGGGAATTGGTTTTTACGACTACAGTGAAGGAGTCAAATCTGCTAAAGTAGCGGCCTCATTCCTGTAATTAGAAGCTGGTCACCTGAGTTAATTGGTGAAGGTTCCGTTCTCGATGGTTTCAATGATATCCTCAATCATTTTGTCCTCCTTATTTGTGTGAGGATTGTATGATTCTTTGAGGTTGGTGCTAAATATTCTTGCGATTGATTGCCAGAAAAATGCCTGAAAGGTTCCCCTTAAATCTTTCACGAGAGCGTATGAACTATTGCCGGTTTCCCGGTCTATCAGCTTGATGAGAATCCTTCCCTGATTTAAGGTCATATTTCGAATGTCATCTTCAAACTCAGCTTTTAAGTCTTCCTCGGCTTGCTCCATTAGTTTTTTCTGTTCTTTCTCCGATTTTCCCTGCATCAAATCATTATAATGTTTGAGCTTCTTTCCGGCAAGCTTAGAATATGGATAAACCTTGGCAACATCCCTTTTAAGCCGGCTCCATTTGCGGGCTTCGCGTTTGTTGGCGAATGTTCTTTCTTCCGAAATTGTAACATAGGTAAGATTTACAACCGGCAAAGTATCGCCCGACTCTGTAATCACGAACGATAATTTGTACCCAACTTGTTTTGGTGATTCTGAAAGTTTATCGGCCTGTGTTCCCATAATCTGGGCCTGCCCCGCAAGACAGAATAGTACAGCCGATAAAATCAATATTAATTTCCGCATAAGGTTGTCAAGCCAAAACATATGCCAACTCAGGATTGCAGATTTTTAAGTGCATTCAGAAGGATTTCGGGAGCTCTCACCGGTTTTTGTTTTTCTCTATCCAGGAAAAACAGCTCTGTTACAGCTTCGTTAACCTGCCGTCCTGATTCATTAAACGTAAGATAATGAAATCTGATACGTGCATGAGGCATTTCTTTTATTTCTGTTTTAATTGTGAGCAACTCATCGTATCTGCATGGTAATAAAAATTTCACCTCGTATTTGCTAACCGGCATTAAAATCCCCTGCAATTCAAGGTCACGGTACGAAATCCCCAGGCTGCGCATAGCTTCTACCCGTCCAACTTCAAAATATGCAGCATAGTTTCCGTAGTACACATATCCCATTTGGTCTGTTTCGCTGTAACGCACCCTTACCTGGTGTTCATGACTGAATGTTCCCATATTAAATGATCGTTATCGGCAGAGATTCCCGCAAATTTTCAAGTTCTTTGTACTACATATAATATATGAGTGTTAAAGTTTTCAGGATAGTTTTCCACGCAGCGTTACTTTTTCTATTGTTTTCAGGCTGTAATACCCATTATACCGGGAAAGCCTCAGGCATGAAAAATTCGGGAATCGACGGTACATTAAATACAGACAGCCTGACTGAAAGTTTAATCGCCCCCTACCGTCGACCACTTGAATCATCTATGAAAGAAATAGTGGCCCGAACAGATGCCGAAGCCATTAAAGGATTACCTGAAAGCAGTATGGGCAATTTGGTAGCGGACCTGTTACTTGAAGGTGCAAATCGGCGATATAGTAAAAAGGTTGATTTGGCGTTTCTGAATACCGGAGGCTTGCGGGTTGAATGGCAGGCAGGGAATATAAGCCGTGCCATGGTTTATGAATTAATGCCATTCGAAAATGAATCGGAAGTTGTTGAACTGAGAGGAGCTCAGGTTAGAATACTTTTGAATCAGGTTGCTGCCCGTGGTGGGGCTCCTGTTGCCGGAACGAAGTTCGCTATTAATGGAGACCGGGCTGTAAATATTTTGATTGGAGAAAAGACTTTAAACGATACTGCGTTATATGTATTAACTTCTACCGATTATTTGCTCAACAACGGAGACAAGTATGAAATGCCACTGTTTGAAAAAAGAACTTCACTGAACGTCAAGTTCAGGGATTTACTTCTAGATGAACTGGCAAGGAAGAATCAGGAAGGCAGAATTATTCACCCGGCTAAAGACGGAAGAATTTATGCAGCGCATTAACAGACGAAAATTTATCCGCTCCTCGGCCGGTATTGTAGGTTTGGCAGCTCTTCAGCCAGCTTCTTTGTTCAGCAGGCCTCCGGCCGATGATGAAATAAAGCTAACCATTCTTCACACAAACGACTGGCATAGCAGAATTGATCCGTTTCCAGCAGATGACCCTAAATATCCCGGAATGGGAGGTGCTGCCAGGAGGGCTTCACTCATAAATTCCATCAGAAATGAAGGCAACCATGTGTTACTGCTCGATGCAGGAGATGTTTTTCAGGGTACACCCTATTTTAATTACTACGGCGGCGAACCTGAGTTCCGGCTGATGTCGGCAATGGGCTATGATGCGGCAACATTAGGTAATCATGATTTTGACAATGGAATTGACGGACTTGTAAAAATGTTGCCATTTGCTGAGTTCCCATTTTTGAATTGCAACTACGATTTTGGAAAAACTGCCCTTCGGGATAAGATTCACGAATATAAAATTATCAGAAAAGGGCCCCTAAAAATTGGAGTTACTGGTGTAGGAATTGATTTACAGGGACTTGTTCCCGACAAGAATTTCGAGGGTATTCATTACAACAATCCGGTTGCTGTTGTTGATAAACAGGCAGAAAGGTTGAAGAAATCTGAAGGCTGTGACATGGTTATTTGTTTATCCCATTTGGGGTATGAATATCCGGGTTATAAAATGAGTGACCGCATCTTAGCTTCTAATAGTCAATACATTGACTTAATAATAGGGGGACATACCCATACTTTCCTAGATACACCGCAGGTTGTGGCCAATAAAGCAGGCAAACCCGTGATCATTAATCAAGTAGGATGGGCAGGTTTAAGATTAGGTAGAATTGACTACTTCTTTAGTAGCCGCAACAACGTGAAAAATCAGGCATTTGCGCGAATTGAAGTTTTCAAAAAGTCAATAGCTATTTAATTTTTTTTTCATAATTTTTTGGTAAATATTTGCGCTTCGTTCGCTTTCAGACCACAGCGAACATCCGTGATGGGGAAATTTAACCTTATCTAACACAACGCTAAAAGATTAAGACTACGAATGGAAAAAACACATGAACAGGTTTGGCAGAATTGTCTGGAAGTAATTCGCGACAATGTGAATCAGCAGAGCTTCAAGACGTGGTTTGAGCCAATTAACCCGGTCAAGTTGAACGGGAAAATTTTAACAATTCAGGTTCCGAGCCAGTTCTTTTATGAATGGCTTGAGGAACACTATATTGATTTATTAAAGAAAACAATCGTTAAAGAACTGGGCAACGAAGGCAGACTGGAGTATTCCATTATTATGGAAAACAACTACAGGAACGCTAATCCTTATACGGTAAACTTCCCGGCGGTTAATTCCAAATCGCTCAAGAATCCTCCCGTTTCCATGCCTATCGATCTGAATGGTAATTCAATCAAGAATCCATTCATACTTCCGGGTCTTAAAAAAATGCATGTAGAGTCTCAGCTAAACCCAAATTACTCATTTGAGAATTTAGTTGAAGGTGATTGCAACAGACTTGCGCGCTCGGCCGGATACGCTGTTGCCAATAAACCAGGAGGAACAGCTTTCAATCCTTTACTTATATACGGAGGAGTTGGTTTGGGTAAAACCCACCTGGCTAATGCTATAGGCATCGAAATCAAAAAGAATTTCCCAAATAAGACTGTATTATATGTACAATCCGAGAAATTCTGTCATCAGTTTGTGGATGCGGTTAAAAACAACTCACACAACGATTTCATTCATTTCTATCAAATGATTGATACTCTCATCATTGATGATGTTCAGTTTTTTGCCGGAAAAGAAAAAACCCAGGACGTATTCTTTCAAATCTTCAATCACCTTCATCAAACCGGAAAGCAACTGGTCCTCACTTCCGACAAGTCTCCTATTGAGCTTATTGGATTAGAGCAGCGCTTGCTTTCCCGCTTCAAGTGGGGATTGTCAGCCGATTTGCAGGTGCCGAATCTGGAAACCCGTATCGCAATTCTCGAGAAAAAAATCTATGCCGACGGCATTGAGATGCCAAAGGAAGTAATTGAATACCTGGCATATAACATAACAACTAACGTCAGAGAACTTGAAGGTGCGCTAATTTCATTAGTAGCCCAGTCAACCCTGAACAGAAAAGCCATAACAATGGAACTGGCCAGGCAGATGATTGACAAGTTTGTTAAAAATACCACACGTGAAATCTCAATTGACTTCATTCAAAAAGTGGTTTCCGATTATTTCAATCTTCCACTGGAACTTTTAAAGTCTAAAACACGAAAAAGAGAAGTCGTTCAGGCAAGGCAAATTGCAATGTATTTTGCTAAAAACATGACAAAATCTTCTCTTGCTTCCATTGGGTTGCAATGTGGAGGGAAGGATCATGCTACAGTTTTGCACGCCTGCAGAACCGTGAACAATTTGATGGAAACAGACAAAAAGTTCAGGGTTTACATTGACGACATTGAAAAAAAGATTGGAAACCAATAGATAAGTATTGCTGACGAAACGTTTGTTGATGGTCTGTCTGGGTAACATCTGTCGTTCCCCAATGGCCGAAGGTATTTTTAGAAAGCACGCAGAAAAGATTGGTTCCCGCACCATCATAGATTCTTGCGGAACATCAGATTATCACGTTGGAGAATCGCCTGATTACAGGGCGGTAAAAACACTTGAACGACAGGGGATTGATATTTCCGGGCTGGCAGCAAGACAATTTATGGTTGAAGATTTTGACCGCTTCGATCATATTTTCGCAATGGACGTTTCCAATTTAATGAATGTGCTTGCTCTGGCTAGAAATGATTCGGACAGAAGTAAAGTTTCACTCTTACTCGATGAGATTTATCCGGGTGAAAACCGTTCTGTTCCCGATCCTTATTTTGGCGGTATTGATGGGTTCGATGAGGTTTACCGAATGATAGACAGGGCGGCAGAATCCTATCTGGAAAAGAACAAAGTATGAAGCCCGGCAGCCTGTTTCTGCTTCCCGGTTTTATTGGAGAGAATGAAAACTCCACACATCTTTCTGCTTACGAACTGGAGCTTTTTAATGAGCTGAAGGTTTATTTCTGTGAAAATGAAAAAACCGCCAGGCGATTCCTCAGACGAGCCGGATTTACAGGAAGTTTCGATGAAATCGAACTTCACCGGCTTGATAAGGACAGCAATCATAGCGATATTCAACAATTGCTCGGTATTCTTCTTTCAGGCCAAAATGCCGGTATACTTTCGGAAGCGGGAGCACCTGCAATCGCTGATCCGGGAACGGTTCTGGTTCGTGAAGCACACCGTAAAAATATTCCTGTCGTACCTGTTCCAGGCCCCTCTGCCATTATGATGGCAATTATGGCCTCCGGCCTGAACGGTCAATCTTTTTCATTTCTGGGTTATCTTCCTGTTGACAAACAGGAAAGAAAAAAACAGCTTAAGTTGATTGAAAAATCATCCGGCCAGAAGGCCGAAGCCCTGTTTTTTATTGAAACACCATACAGGAATTCTGCGCTTTTGGAAGACATGCTTGCAGTGCTAAACCCGGCTACTTTGATTCATGTGTCTTGTAATATAAGTCAGCCGGATTCAATTATTTCCACGAAAGCAGTTTCAGAATGGAAAAAAACATCAATAGACTTGCATAAGAAACCGTGTGTTTTCGGAATTTTGTCTACAGAAACCGTTCACTGATTAAACCAAAATCAGGTCTTTCGGTCAAGCGCTAAAAAAACCCGATTATGATAACCCACAAAACATTCAGAAAATTAAGTTTGATAATTGCAGTGGTAGCTGTTGGCTTCACAGCTTCTTGCAGGAGAGATAAGGATAAAGACAGTGATACGTCTGCTTCCAAAAATGAGAATCAGGCAGAAGCCTATTTCAATGAACTAAATTCCATCGCTGATCAGGTAGGAACAACCGGCAATGTTTCCGCACTTAAGCTTTCGGAGGACGCAGGAACTTTACTTGCTAATTGTGCCGTGATTACTATTGATACAGCCAGCAACCCAAGCGCTGCAACACCGAATGTATACACAATTGATTTTGGTACCGGATGCGTTGGAAATGACGGAAAAACAAGAGAAGGAATTTTAGTAATCACCGCTACCGGGGCTTACCTCAACCCGGGCACTGTTATTACAATTACCCCACAGGGATACAAAGTGAACGGAAATGAAGTTCAGGGCTATCGCCGTGTAACCAATCTTGGTGAAA
This sequence comes from Bacteroidota bacterium, assembly GCA_020438185.1. Lineage (GTDB taxonomy): Bacteria > Bacteroidota > Bacteroidia > M30B66 > M30B66 > M30B66. The sequence goes on along the minus strand of JAGQVC010000015.1, from coordinate 109 downwards.
ATTCTGAAGGACAACCTACCTTTTCTGTAGAAGTGGATGGTACAGTTATTCTTGCTGACAATGCAGGCACAATTGAGTGGACTGCCAACCGAATCCGCACCTGGGTTAG
>JAGQVC010000158.1 GCA_020438185.1 Bacteroidota bacterium | reverse complement strand
TAATTCTGAAATATCCAATTGCGTTGCACCAACAGTTCCAGATTGGACCATTTTTCCTGTGTAATCCTCGATGCTGTATAAGAAACCTGAATAATCTCCATTTATGCTTAAGCAATTAATGGCCGGATTTGGATATACAACCGGGATGCTCATTTCTGAAATGTTATCTATGCCACTAATGCAATTTTGAGCTATTTCGGATACCGAATTGCAACCTTGTGCATTTTGTCCTTCCGAAATGAACAAAGGCCCTACGCTATTTTCAATGTAATAGCATAAATTAACAATGGAACATTGACTTAGGCTGCTGTTTTGAATTATTTCGACTTCATCAATTGTTGTAGGTTCAATATTGTGGATACCGCTTAAACTTAAAAGTGAAGGATTCAGATTAATCGATAAAGCTCCATCTATATTTGATAATGAAGAAAGATTGGAAAGACTTGAAAGACTTTGGTTTTCAGCAATCTCAAAATCTCCGTTAACAGCAGTAAGCATATCCAAACCGGTTAAATTCACCAGATCAGGATTTTCGGAAATTAGTAAATCCCCGTTAACAGTTTGTAATGCCGAAAATCCGGAGATATTCGTCAAAGAGTTGTTGGAACTAATCTGCAATCCACCGCCAATTTCAGCAAGCAATGGAAATTCCAGAATGGATATAAGATTTTCGTTACCAGTTATATTTAGGTATCCTTCCAATTCGGATAATGCTATAAAGCCCGATATTGAAGAAATTCCGCCGCAATTAATTATATCAAAATTCCCGGCAATTGTTTCAAGCGACTGCAGTGAAGCTGTAGAATTTAGCGAAATGCAGTTACCAATTAACAAATTGCCCTCCACATTCTGAATAGCATTAAATCCATTCAAATTAACAAGAGAAGCATTTTCGCTAATCCATAAATCACCATTAACGCTTTCCAGCGATGCCAATGCACTGCAGGAAACCAGCAAGGGATTATTGTCAATATTAATACCTCCTCCTATGTAAACAAGATTATCAAGACCGTCTAACGAGGAAAGCTGCGAAGCCTGTGAAACGGTAAAATACCCGCTAATTGAATCAAGCTGGCTTAAAGGCGACAAATCAGTAACCAAATCTGTTATTCGCACAAAGCCGGCAATGTGATTGCATGTCGGGTTCTGTATAACAAATTCTTCCAATTGGCTTTGTGTGCTAAACGAAACTCCTTCGGGAAAACAGGAAACCTGAGCCTGAACAAAGGAATTACTTGTGATAAGGAGTGATAACAAGTACTGTTTTTTCATGATTATTTTTTTTCAATTATAAAGCAATCATCAAATTAAAAATATCACCCGATTGGGGGAAGAATTAAATATAGAATCAGGCATGTATTACTTATACATATTTAATCCTCAGCCTTAAAAAAATGTACGAATAACCAATTTCGATAATCCATCAGACTCATAACCAATTTGAGGTATTCTTATGAGTTTCAATTTCATTATTGCAGAATAATGGGCATAAAAATTATCACAAAACGATTATCTCATGTTGCACGTATGCTTTTTTGAATAAATTTGCCTTGCTACCTAAACAAACTAATTACAAACGTTACATGGAATTTAACGAGCAGAATGATCGGGAAGAGATTTATTCCAAGCCCGTAAGAGCAGGCAAAAGGACCTATTTTTTTGACGTAAAAAGCACCCGTGGCGATGATTTGTATCTCACCATTACGGAAAGCAAAAAGCGATTCCGGGATGATGGCACCTTCTTCTATGAGAAACATAAAATTTTCCTCTACAAAGAAGATTTCGAAAAGTTTGCCGAAGGCCTGAATGATGCCGTAGCATACATTTCCGAAAACAACAATGGAGGAAATGTTTCCGCCGAAGTTCCCTCAAACGAAGAAAGTTCTGCCGGAAGCTGGTCCAATCTTAATTTCGAAGACCTCGACGGTCAGTCCTGATTCAGGAAAAGATTACTACTGCTAAAACGCTCACCAGGAAATAACCGGTTATTCCTGAAGCTCCACCGTAATCCTTGGCGATTCGCTGTCCGAAAAACACAAAAAGCAATGCCAGCATCGAGAGCAGTGCACCTATCCTTGCTACACCTGAACTGTCGTGAATAAGCAGTTCAAAAATCCCATACACCGATATAAATCCCGCCAGCACTTCTGTAATGGTGAGCAATACAAACAAAATAGGTGCGAAACCACTTATGGATGTTCTTTCAAAGTGACTTGCTATATAACTCAGGTTTTCCCTGAAATTGATCAGTTTATCCAATCCGGATTGGACAAAAAGTATTGAAAAAAACGCCGCCAGGCCAATACGGATAAGCAACACCGCTTCCTCCGGAATAGAAAAAATCTGATCCATAAGCAATTCGTTTGGTTTGAATCAAATATAGAACTCCCTGTTTGAACCCAAAATTTTTTTGACTTCAAATTGAATTTTGTGACCTAAAACAAACTTAAGAAGTAGGTAATCAGGATTGCAAACGAGTTGAGAACCTGCCTGAAAATTCCTTAAACCCCAGAATATGCTTTTGCATGGCTTCCAGTGTTGGTTCGTGACTGAGCTTGAAATCGCTGTCCAGCAAATTGCGAATCTGACTAATGGGCAATTTCTGTGAATAAACTTCTGCTTTAAGGTAGTGCAGAATATCTGTCATGTGATCCATTCCCCGCAAATTACCGGCACGCCCCGATGCAACGCCCACAAGCGCAAACCTTTTTCCGATGAAAATATCAGGATTGCAGGCATCTATTACAAGCTTCAAAACGCCGGGAAAACTCCCGTTGTACTCAGGCATAATCATCACAAACTCATCAGCCGAATTAAAAATGCTGTGACCAAAATCCCGCAGACCATGCGCCGCTTTACGATACATACCATCGTTTAAAAATTCACCGGGTACCGATTCCAGATGAAAAAACAGGGTGCTATTCCCATGCTGCTCAAGCAGTTTACGATAAGTTTCGGAAACAATCCGCGTAATACTCTGATTTCGGTTGGTTGCTGATACAATGGATATCATCTCTCTCTTTGTATTTTAGAGCCAAAATAAAATTTCATGCAAGTAACATATTTTGGCCACTCTTGTTTTCAGGTTGAATCTGCCGGGACAAAAATACTGTTTGATCCTTTTATACGCCCGAATCCTTTAGCCTCATCGGTTAAATTTAATGAAATTAAACCGGATGTGGTTGCGATATCTCACGGACATGCCGACCACATAATGGATGCAGAGGACATAATTAAGGCATCGAATGCTACATTTTTCACGAACTGGGAAATTGTGAACTGGTTGCAGGCCAAGGGTTGCGAGAAAGGCCACCCCATGAATACCGGTGGCAGCGTTAAAGCCAATTGGGGTAAAATCAGTCTCACTCCTGCCTTGCATTCCAGCAGTTTTCCCGATGGCGGCTACGCCGGAAGTGCAAACGGAATCGTGATTACCTTTCCTGAAAAGACCTTTTACTTTGCCGGTGATACCGATTTGTTCAGCGATATGACCTTAATTGCCGATAAATACAAACCGGAATTTTCATTTTTACCTATCGGTGATAATTTTACCATGGATGCCGAATCGGCCGCTGCTGCGGCCAGATTATTAGGAACAAGCACAGTTGTGGGAATGCACTTTGACACCTTTCCCTACATAAAAATAGACCATGAGAAAACCCGCAATATCTTTAGTAAAAAGGGTATTGACCTGATTTTGCCTGTAATTGGAGAAACTTTTACCCTGTAATTAATAATGCAGGTAATAGTAAAACAGCTTTACATACTCGTTGTTAACCATAAGTAAACCGGCTTCGTTGGCCCACCACATATCTTCCTTGTAACGTGTGCTGGGAGCTCCCCGAAGCAGAATCTCCACTCCCGATTCGTCGAAAGTTTTACGGAACGCATAATTGATCCGGTTTGTATGAAAACGGTCCGAAACCACAATAATGCGCTTCCAGTTCATGGCAATACAGTAATTGATAATTATTTCACTTTCCTCCTTGGTGGATGTACCCTGATGAATCACCTGGATTTGCTCCTCCGGAATGCCATTATCCAGCAGGGAAATTCTGCTTAAATCGGCTTCATCGGTTGAATCACCAATAACTTCAAATAATCCGGGGACAGATTCGCCGGTACAAACGGCAACCGAAGCATATCCGCTTTTAATTAAGCGGGCCGCCTCGGCAGCACGATCAGCCGGTCCTCCGCTCAATACAAACACCGCTTCCGATTTTTTCAGTTCATCTTCCTCAATCAGGTAATTCCCGGCTGCACGCATCAGGGGACGGCGAAAAACATAAGCAGCAAGCACAAGCAGAATAAAAATTCCGAGTCGCCATAAACACCAACGAATGATTTTTTTCGTTTGCATGCTGCGAACCTACAAAAAGGAATGATTCACAAGGCTGTTCAGAAATCTGTTTATCCTTTCCTGCAGAATGCAGAATTGATGGCTTCTTTTTATCGTATTTTGCGGCAAATAGCTATGAAAAAATACCTGCTGCCATTGCTTTTGGCTTGTTTATTCAGCCTGTCGGCCGATGCCCAAACTACCAAACGAAACGTAATTCAATTTTCGGGTGTGGTCGTTAGCAGCGACAGCCTGTCGCCGGTGCCTTACGCCAATGTAAGTGTCAAAAATTCCTATTACGGAACTGTAAGCGATTACTACGGATTTTTTTCGTTTGTTGCACAAGCCGGCGATACAATCAACTTTAGCAGCGTTGGCTTTCAAAAGGCGCAATATATCATTCCAAACGACCTGGAAGAATCCCGCTATTCGGTTATTCAGGTGCTAAACCGCGATACCATTGAGCTTGCCACTACCGTAATTTATGCCTGGCCCACCCGTGAGCAGATTTACGAATACTTTTTAAGTGCCCCGGTGCCCGACGATGATCTGGAGCGCGCCCGCAAGAATCTGGAACAGGAAACACTCGTTAATATGTCTATGAAAGTCCCTATGGACGCTTCTATGAATTA
>JAGQVC010000157.1 GCA_020438185.1 Bacteroidota bacterium | reverse complement strand
TAAGTAAGGTAGAATTTACCGGACAGGTATCCCTCCTGAATTTATTGTAGCTTTGAGGCATCCAATTCCCTCCTTCAGGCGTGTTCAGGTTACTTTTTATTTTCTGGTTGCTCATACAGGCAGGACTACTTCATGCCCAAAGGGTTGGTGTCGTATTAAGCGGCGGCGGGTCAAGCGGACTGGCGCACGTTGGAGTGCTTAAAGCATTGGAAGAAGCGCATGTGCCAATCGATTATATTACAGGCACTTCGATGGGAGCGCTAGTTGGCGGTATGTATGCAATGGGCTATTCGCCCGATGAAATAATCCGCATCGTTACCAGCGAAGAATTCAATCAGTGGGTATTTGGAAAACCGCTTGACAGATACGTGTATTTTTTCCGGGAACGTGAACCTGATGCCTCCTGGACCGGAATAAAATTTCGCGTGGATTCCGTTATTCAGACTCGGTTTCCTACCAATATAGTAAGTCCGGTTAATATGGACTTTGCCTTTCTGGAAAGTACCGCACCGGTTAGTGCCGCTGCCGGCTATAATTTCGATAGTTTGTTTGTTCCATTTCGCTGCGTAGCAGCTGATATTCATAACAAAGCCGAGGTGGTTTTCAAAGATGGTAATCTGGGACAAGCTTTACGGGCAACGACAACTTATCCCTTCTTTTTCAAACCTATTGTTGTTGACGACAAATTACTGTTTGATGGCGGCCTGTACAATAATTTCCCGGCCGATGTGATGTACCGTGATTTTCTTCCTGATATAATCATTGGCAGCACGGTGGCTTCAGAAATGAAACCTCCCCGCGAAGACGATATTATATCGCAGATCAAGAATATGCTTATGGAGCGCACCACCTACGGTTCGGTTTGCGAAACAGAAAGCATGATTATTATTCACCCGGAAATTCCGCGGGTTTCGATACTCGATTTTGATGAAACCGTAAGTATGATTGCCGGTGGCTATTCCAGCACCAAAGCAAGAATGGATGATATTAAACGTATGATTCCACGTGCCCAGGATTCAACACAACTTGCCGAAAAGCGTCATGATTTCAGGCACAAACTCATCCCACTGCAAGTGGAAGAATTGCAGATTGAAGGACTGAACAAAAACCAGTCGAATTATGTAAAACGCACGTTCCGAACCAAAAAGCTGCCGGCGCCTGTCGAAAATTTACGCCCTTTTTATTACAGACTGGCATACGATCCAAGAATCCGTAAAATCTATCCCACCGCACGAATAAACCCTCAAACAGGCAAATACAAGCTTAAACTTGATATGAGGCTCGACAAGGATGTACTGGCCGAATTCGGAGGTTTATTCTCGTCCAGGCCAATAAACATGGGGTTTCTGGCGCTGCATTACAAACGAATTAACCGAATTGGGACAGCAATCGATGCCAACACCTATTTCGGTAAATTTTACAGTTCAGTGCAGGTTAAAGGCACTTTCGACTTTCCGAATAAAGTTCCCTTTCAGGTAGAAACCGATTTCACATTCAATAACTTCGACTTCTTCAACTCGGCAAGTACCTTTTTCGAAGATGTTAAGCCCTCTTACCTTATTCAGTCCGACCGCTCGTTCCAGTCGGCTCTGGTTGTGCCCTGGAAAAATCACGCAAGAATTAAAGCCGGCGCTACCATTGCCCGAATGTTCGACGATTATTATCAGGGCACCAATTTTACCACGGTAGATACCGCAGACCGCACTAATTTCAATCATGCATCGGCATTCCTTAGCTTCGAACACAATACACTAAACCGAAAACAGTACGCCAGCACCGGTTCCCGATTCTTTTTTAAAGTTCGTTACCTGGGCGGACAGGAACATAACATTCCCGGAAGTACCAGTATTCAGGATGAGGAATACCGAAACAATCATAATTTCTTCAGAGCAAAGATTGTCTACGACAAGTATCTAAATAAGAGGGGGCGGATACATGCAGGAATTTACGGCGAAGCCGTTGTCTCCAATCAGCCCTTTTTTAATAATGCAACGGCTACGCTGCTTCAGGCTCCGGCATTTCAGGTTATCCCCGAAAGCAGAACCCTTTTCCAGCCTCAGTTCAGGGCGCATACCTATGCAGCCGGCGGTCTGAAATTAATTGGAAGCTTTACCTCCTGGATGGACCTGCGATTCGAAGCTTATGTGTTTCAGCCTTATCAGGAAATTCTTACCAACGACGAACAAAAAGCATTTTATGGCGACGTGTTGTTCCGGCGTTTCTACACCGGTTCGGCTGCGCTGGTTATCCACACACCAATCGCGCCGATTGCACTTAGCGTTAATTATTACGACCAGAGCAAAACTCCCTGGTCGGTGATTTTTACAACTGGCTTCCTCATTTTTAATCGCCGGGCCCTCGATTAAGCGTTTACAATCCTTTCAAAATATCACTGCTAACCCGGTTGGGAAGCGTTACTTTTAATTTTGGCTCCATTTCCATGGCACGTGTAATCGCGGTTACGGCTTCGGTGTTTCTTGCCCACGCCCTGCGGGCTATACCGTTATTTACATCCCAATGCAGCATCGATTTTAAACGACGATCACTGTCTGCACTTCCATCCAGCACCATTCCGAAACCGCCGTTTATTACTTCACCCCAACCTACGCCGCCTCCGTTATGCAACGAAATCCAGGTGGCGCCGCGAAAGGCATCGCCGGCAAAATTCTGAACGGCCATATCCGCTGTAAAGCGCGAACCATCGTAAATATTAGAAGTTTCCCGGTAAGGCGAATCGGTTCCCGAAACATCGTGATGATCTCTTCCCAACACCACCGGAGCTGAAATTTCGCCCGAAGCAATTGCCTCATTAAAACGTGCTGCAATCTTCATTCTGCCCTCTGCATCCGCATAAAGTATCCTCGCTTTAGAACCAACTACAAGCTGATTTTCCTTAGCCGCATTTATCCAGTTCAGATTATCCTGAATCTGCCCCCGAATATCGGCCGGGGCACCGGCCAGAAGCTGCGAAAGCACCTCTGCTGCAATGCGGTCGGTTTTCTCCAGATCCTGATCGGAGCCCGAAGTACAAACCCACCTGAACGGCCCGAAACCGTAATCGAAACACATTGGCCCAAGAATATCCTGCACATACGAAGGGTATTTAAATTCCGACTGCAGGCCTTTAACATCAGCTCCTGCACGCGATGCTTCAAGCAAAAACGCATTTCCGTAATCGAAGAAATACATGCCTTTTTCGCTCAGTGTATTCACTGCTGCGGCGTGTCGTTTCAAACTCCTGTAAACCTCGTCATGAAAGCGCTCCGGTTCCTCTGCCATCATTTTATTCGACTCTTCAAAACTCAATCCTGCCGGATAATAACCACCTGCAAACGGATTGTGCAGGGATGTCTGATCCGAACCCAGGTCAACGCTTACACCTTGTTCAATCAGGGCTTCCCAAAGGTCAATTATATTGCCTTCGTAAGCGATAGACACGGCATCGCCTTCTGCACGCGACTTTTGAGCCCGTGCAATTGCTTCATTCGCATCCGAAAACAGCTCATCAACCCAACCCTGGCTGTGTCGTTTTCGTGCAGCTGCGGCATTTACTTCGGCTGTAATGCTCGTTATTCCTGCAATTTTGGCTGCCTTGGGTTGTGCCCCGCTCATCCCGCCGAGACCGGCGGTAATAAATAACAGACCCTTGCCTTTTGTTATATCCGGGCTCGAATCGTTTCGCTTGCGCAGGCTCATTCGCGCTGCGTTCATAACCGTAATGGTGGTTCCATGCACAATGCCCTGCGGGCCGATGTACATGTACGAACCGGCTGTCATTTGGCCATACTGAGTTACGCCAAGCGCATTGAAGCGCTCCCAGTCGTCGGGTTTGCTGTAGTTGGGAATCATCATTCCGTTGGTTACCACAACCCGGGGCGCATCCTTATGCGATGGAAACAGACCCAGCGGATGCCCCGAATACATCACAAGCGTCTGGTCATCAGCCATTTCACTCAAATATTTCATTGTGAGGCGATACTGCGCCCAGTTTTGAAAAACGGCCCCGTTTCCACCATAGGTTATCAGCTCCTGGGGATGTTGCGCAACGGCCGGATCCAGATTATTCTGAATCATCAGCATGATAGCTGCGGCTTGCTGACACCTGGCAGGGTATTGATTTATAGGTCGGGCAAACATGGCGCTTTTAGGCATAAAGCGGTACATGTAAATACGTCCGTATTCTTTCAGCTCATTAGCAAATTCGGGAGCCAGCTCTGCATGTTGTTCGGCCGGAAAATAGCGCAATGCGTTAATCAAAGCCAGTTGCTTTTCTTCGGCATTTAAAATATCCTTTCTGCGCGGTGCATGGCTGTAGGTCGGGTCGGGTTTCGCCTTCGGCGGAAGAACAGCCGGGATGCCCTCTGTGATTTCCTTTACAAACAATGTGTCGGTGTTTTCGCTAATGCTGGTATTCATAATTTTTCCTTATCAAAACGGCCGGTTTTGGGGTTAAAGCCATACGGACAATGTCTGCAGCCGTTTTTACAACAATATCCGCGTTTAAGCAGGTATTTAGCAGTAAAAACCACAAACCCTTCGGCAGTGTAATAATACTCATCCTGTTCAAGTTTCGAAAGTCTTGAAAACCCCTCTTCGGCCATTTGGCAAAGATAACTTACTGTCCGAATGAAAGAAACCTGAATTGACGGGCTTTCTTTCTTAACAGCTACAGTGATTCCGGCGTTGCAATTCTGGTGTTTATCGAGATATTATTGGCATTTTTGTTGCAAATTGTGAAGCCTTTCCAAACCCTTTAAAAATGAAAAAACTTCTCCGTCCGGGGCTTGTAATTGCTGCCCTGCTTAGTTTAAATGCCTGTACCGAAGAAGACCCCATTGAGCCCAATGTTGATCCCCGTGAAAAATTTATCGGCACATGGAATGTGCAGGAAAAAATAGGCGGACAAGTCACGGGAGCCTATCAAAGCACCATAACAAACGATGCCGGAAACACGGCCCGGATTTCTATCGGAAACATTTACAACCTGGG
>JAGQVC010000156.1 GCA_020438185.1 Bacteroidota bacterium | reverse complement strand
CGTTTTTGCCATGCCCTTCGCCATTATTGGATTTTTTTTTTTTTTTTAGGCAGCAGGTGGTTTACCCGACTGGACCATATTTCTGAAGGTGATTTTGTGTATGGTATTCGCACGAAGTGCAGCAATGGCTTTTAACCGCTACATTGACCGTGATTTTGATGCAAAAAACCAACGCACAGCAATACGAGAAATCCCGGCTGGTATTATTTCGGCACGCTCAGCATTGATTTTTGTAATTATTTCTTCGCTTGCATTTATTGGAGTAAGCGCGCTTATTAATCCATTGTGTTTTGCTTTATCTCCGGTTGCTTTGGCCGTAGTTTTAGGCTACAGTTATACCAAACGCTTTACCTGGTTGTGTCATATTGTGCTTGGTCTTGGTCTGGCTTTGGCACCAATTGGCGCTTATCTGGCCGTAACAGCCCAATTTGCCTTGCTTCCTGTGCTGGTATCACTGGCGGTACTTTTCTGGACCTCGGGCTTCGATGTTATTTACGCTCTGCAGGATGAGGAATTCGACCGCAACACGCAGTTGCACAGTATTCCGGTGTGGCTGGGTAAAAAAAACGCCCTCAATCTTTCTTCCGTTTTACATGCATTCACCGCTGCGCTGCTGTTTCTGGCCGGACGTGAAGCAGGATTCGGCTTGTATTATTTTATCGGATTGGGAATATTTCTGGCTTTGCTCATCTACCAGCATAGCATTGTTAAACCGCATGATCTGAGTCGGGTAAATCTGGCTTTTGGCACCACCAACGGAATTGCAAGCGTTATTTTTGCTGTATTTTTCCTCCTCGAATTCTTTATCAATCAGCGATAATCAGTTTTGACGACAAGCCATCCAGGTTAAGCAGATAAATTCCTGCAGGAATTCCTTCAATCGAAATGGATTGTTTTCCCTGCGTATAGTCACTCAAAATAATTCTTCCGCTCAAATCCGAAAGGGTAAATGCTTTAATATCTGTGCGAAGCACAATGTTGTTTTTAGCAGGGTTAGGGTAGAACAAGGCAACCGGATCCGGGGAAATATTTTTCAGCCCGGTACTGATATCGCAACCATCACAGAAATCCGGCGCCTGTTCCACAGCTAAGTGAATAAAATTAATATTATCTGCATTGGCGTATGTAGGAATATTAAATCCGGAATTAACGTAATCCACAGCAGTAAACGCGCTTACTGAATCGGTATAAATCCCTGTCACGTCAGTCGAATTGCAGCCGGTTTCCAAATCAGTATTCCACTTAAAAATGCTTGAATAATTTTTTTGGTTTATATCACAAAATGAAATGGCCGAGGTGTATGCACTCCCATCCGGCCCCATTGCGAGCTGAGGAGGATCTTCACCGTACACACTTTCAAAAGTCACAAACACTTCGGAAGATTTAGCAGAAAATACTGAAAGGTCTTCGTAGTCAATCGCTAATAAATCCAGTTGGCGCTGAACCGCTTCAAAAGGGGAATACCGTTTCACATACACCAAAAGATGGTTCTCAGTAGCGGTCATGCCGCTTATGTTTTCTCCAACATCGGTTCCGGCCGAGTACATGCGCTGGTCGAGTTGCTCGCCATCGGCTCCGAATTTACCAATCCATAAGGCATTCGGGTAAATCGAGCTTTGGTCAGTCATCAGGCGGCAGCCTACATAAATACTACCGTCAGGTCCTTCGGCAACACCATTGGCAGTGCTTTGACTAAAATCAGCATGCCAGTTAATATGCTTTGTCCAGCTTACTACACCTTGCGGTGTGATGCGAGTAAGCACAATTCCGCTTACCTGCACATTCTGACTTCCTCTGACATCTATAGCACCTATAAAATCGCCGTTTTCTGCAACTGTTGCGCCTTCAAAATAGTAGTTTGTTACAAATCCCGAATGCCCGTAAGGCACTTCCCAGAGTTTATTGCCATCGAGGTCGTAAGCTATTACCGAAGCGCTGTACATCTGGCTGTTACTAAAGTTACTGTAGCTTGTAAATAAGGCATAAATAATCTGGCCATTGGAATAAACACCTGTCAACCCACCTGAAGTCTGAGCAGTAGCACGTTTTGCCCAAATTACATTTCCGTTTTCATCAATTCGGGTAATGAGCCCCCAGCCTTGCGGTCCAAATTGACCTGAAATACTATAAAATCCTCCCAGAATAGTTGCCCCCGGTTGCGGCTCACAAGCGTATTGTATTGAATAATTGCTGCTATCCGGAACCATAATCCAGGAAGTATTGCCATCAAAATCAGTTTTTACAATTCTTCGTGAAATTTCGAGCGTTGTCGAATTTTGATTCTGAAAACAGCAGATAAGTCCATCATGCATTGGATAAACAGAAGTGATAAATGGAGTCTCAAACCCCGGAAAAAATTTGTAAAAACTTCCCTGCGCTTGCGCAGCTACAGAAAAAGCGAAAAAAAGAAATACTGGTAAAATTCTATGCATTCCCCCGATTTTAAGGTTATATGCAAACCTATTTCAATTCATTTTTCTTGTAAATCACTAATTATAGTGAAAATCAGGGGCACATGAATTCCAGCAGCAATCAAAAGACCCACCGTGTAAATGAATCAACCCATTTTCAAATATTCAAATTCTCACATTTTCAAATTAAAAAAAAGCCCGCCCACTTTCGTGAACAGGCTTTCAATTACAATTTAATTTATAATTAAACAGAGAGAATAATTTCGTTTTGCTTGATGATTTTCCGGAGATTAATGAGAGCATACCGCATACGGCCAAGTGCCGTATTAATGCTCACATTGGTAAAATCAGCAATCTCCTGAAAACTCATGTCGGCATAATGCCGCAGAATTAATACCTCTTGCTGTTCCGGCGGCAATTCTTTAATAAGCCGCTTCACATCTTTGAGAATCTGCTTCTTAACCAACTGGTCTTCCATATTTAACTCGTCAATTTTCAGTGTTCTGAAAATATCAGAATCATCTTTTGGCTGAACCATTTGCATTCTTTTAGCCTTCCTGAAATGATCAATCGTAAGATTGTGGGCAATACGCATGACCCAGGGCAGAAATTTACCCTCTTCATTGTAATTCCCCGACTTCAGCGTATTGATTACTTTCACGAAGACATCCTGAAATATGTCCTCCGCAAGTGTAGAATCCTTCACCATCATGCGGATGTACGAATACACCTTCTGCTGGTGACGTGTTACGAGCACTGATAGTGCTTCTTCATGACCGTTGATGTAATTACGGACCAGTTCCTGATCCCTCGCCTGAGAAAATTGCATATGACCTCCCTTTTAAACGTTTATGCGTTGTTGTTAAAAAGTAGAGATGTATGCTATAGGCGTTCCTTGTTTTAAAAATCATCCAAAAACAAACATAGTTTTCGGATTGTTAAAAGCAAAGTAAATAAAGCTTTTCGAAAAAAGCAAGAGGTATTTGCTAATTTTGCGCCTTTCTTACACATGAGCATTTCGCCGGACACACTTCACGACCCCAAAACATCCATATATATCAAGGGTGCCAGGGTTCATAACCTTAAAAATATAAGCGTAGAGATTCCACGCAACAAACTGGTGGTTATCACCGGTTTATCCGGATCGGGCAAATCATCCCTCGCATTCGATACACTTTATGCCGAAGGACAACGCCGTTATGTAGAATCTCTCAGTTCTTACGCACGTCAGTTTTTGGGACGAATTAACAAGCCCGAAGTTGACTACATTGAAGGAATTTCTCCGGCAATTGCCATCGAGCAAAAAGTAAATTCGGTTAACCCGCGCTCAACAGTGGGAACTTCTACCGAAATTTATGATTACATGAAGTTGCTTTTTGCACGCATCGGCAAAACAATTTCGCCCGTTTCAGGTACCGAAGTCAGCCGCTCCAGCCCCGAAGACGTGCTTCAGTTTATTAATTCACTTAAACCCGGAACTCGTATTTCTTTATATGCGCCGCTTAAATCCGAGCGTTTTAAAGATAAACCCGGGAACCTTTCCTTGCTCCGCCAGCTGGGCTTTTCACGCATGCGCGTGGATGAAAAACTCGACAGAATTGAGGCTTTCGAATCAAGTCTAAAAGGCTTGAAAAAGCATAAACTCGAATTACTCATCGACCGCTTTGCGGTTGAACCGGAAAATGACGAAAACAACAGCCGGATTTATGATTCGGTACAAACCGCGTTTTACGAGGGAAACGATGAGTGCATTATTGAAAGCGCCGACGAGGACGGAAAAACCGATTCCTATATCATGAACAACCGCTTCGAAGCAGATGGAATTAGTTTCGAAGAACCCAGCGTGCATTTGTTCAGCTTTAATAATCCGTTTGGTGCCTGCAAAACTTGCGAGGGCTTCGGAAGTGTCATTGGTATTGATGAAGACCTGGTAATTCCCGATAAAAGCCTGTCACTTTACGAAGGCTGCGTGGCGCCCTGGAAAGGCGAGAAAATGAGTGAGTGGAAAGACCATTTTATCAAACACGCTCTAAAAGTAGATTTCCCGGTTCACAGGGCGTATTACGACCTCGATCCGCATCATCGCGACATGCTTTGGAAAGGAACTCCTCATGCCGAAGGCATTGATGCATTTTTCCGCTATGTTGAGGAACAAACGTATAAAATTCAATATCGTGTTATGCTTTCCCGCTATCGCGGGAAGACTGTTTGCCCCGATTGCAAAGGTACCCGATTGCGCAAAGACGCCGGTTATGTTCAGGTTGGCGGCAAAAACATTATTGAATTGGTGCTTATGCCGGTCGAACGGGTGCGCGAATTTTTCGATGAGCTCAAATTAAACGAATACGAAACCAAAGTTGCCCGGCGAATTCTTATCGAAATTCAATCCAGGTTAGGTTTTCTCTGCGATGTTGGCCTCGGTTATCTCACACTCAACCGTTTGTCTTCCACCCTTTCGGGTGGAGAAAGCCAGCGGATTAATCTCGCCACTTCCATCGGTTCCGCTCTCGAAGGCTCACTATACGTGCTCGACGAACCAAGTATTGGCCTTCCTTCCCGCGATACCGAACGACTAATCGTTGTCTTGAAGAAACTCCGGGATCTTGGAAATA
>JAGQVC010000155.1 GCA_020438185.1 Bacteroidota bacterium | reverse complement strand
GTGTCCAAATATGCACCGTTCTTTCACCTTCGGTGGATGAAATAACTTCAAAAAATAAATGTCTGATTTCATTTTTGTAGTCCGCTACTTCAAGTTTTTGAATACCATTCGTTAAGTTTTCAATGGTCGTGTTTCCATCGGCCGAAGGCCTGAAAATAATGAAGGGATCGGCGCCGATTATTTCTTTACCCTGAACGGGAAGCAGATTTCTGAATGCCGGATTTAAATACCTGATAACATGACGATTTTTGGATTCTTCATACGTTTCGGTAATCATAACTTCCAATGGAAGCTTATCCAGATAACTTCTAAAAAGTTGTTGTTCCTGCTGTCCCGAATCCATATTACTCTTCTCTGTCATGCCGATCGGATGGATTATTAATTTGTTCGAGAATGAAGGTAAAAACGGAAACAAGCACACTCATCAGCATTGCCCATCCCATCGAACGTATATGAAAGCCGTCAATCCAGTCTGCAGCAAGCATGAACATAAATCCGTTAATCGCCAGCAGAAAAAGTCCTAATGTGAAAATCGTGATTGGAAGCGTCAAGATAATAAGCAGCGGCCGCACAAAAGCATTCAATACCGACAACAGCAACGCAGCAACCCAGGCAACACGGTAGTCATCAATATCAACACCCGGAAGCAGGTATGCTGCGCCAAGCACGGCAAGTCCTGTGAGTGCAACTTTAACTATCCATCTTTTAAAATCCATTCCGATAAATGTACAAAACAAGCCTTATTCATAACGGCCTGTCCTATATTCGCACTTCCAAAACAGGAAAAACATGAAAATAGTTACAGTAATCGGAGCCCGTCCCCAGATTATTAAGGCTGCAGCACTCAGTCGCGCCATTAGAAATTCGGAGCGCAACATTCGTGAAGTCATTGTTCACACGGGCCAGCATTACGATGAAAATATGTCTGAAGTCTTTATCAGGGAACTGGGAATTCCACAACCTGATTATAACCTGCAGGTGGGTTCGGGTAGTCATGGAAAACAGACTGCTGCAATGATTACCGGACTTGAGGAGATTTTATTAAACGAAAAACCAGACTGGCTGGTAGTTTACGGAGATACAAATTCAACTTTGGCAGGTGCAGTAGCCGCTTCAAAAATTCATATTCCGGTTGCACATATTGAGGCAGGCTTGCGTTCGTTCAATAAATCAATGCCCGAAGAAATTAACCGCATTCTTTGCGACCATGTGTCGGCGTTGCTTTTCTCCCCTACTCCAACCGGATATAAAAATCTGATAAATGAAGGATTCAAGGAACTTGAGCCACCGTATACAACCGACCACCCCGGAATATTCCAATGCGGTGATTTGATGTATGATAACAGTTTATTTTTTGCATCAATTGCTGAGGAGAAAACAGATATATATTCCAGACTTAGTCTGAATGAACCATTTATTCTGGCCACGATTCACCGGAATGCAAACACGGACGACCCGCGAAGAATTAATACTCTATTTTCTGTGTTAGCTGATATTTCTGAAAAGCACAATTTGCGCATTATTTTGCCGGTGCATCCCAGAACCAGAAAGATGATGCAGGAATTGCTTGACGAAAATGTAAAAAAGCAAATTGAAAATTCAGGTATTGAATTAATTGAGCCGGCATCTTTTCTTGAAATGATTGTACTGGAAAAGAATGCATTTATGGTAATTACAGATTCAGGCGGCGTACAAAAGGAAGCATATTATTTTGGGAAACCCTGCATTATTCTGAGGCCTGAAACAGAGTGGACAGAAATTGTTGAGCAAGGTTGTGCAAGAATTTGCGATGCAGATCCACAAAAAATAAATGAGGCATTTGAATATTTTAATGGTTATATAAATTCGCTAAAATTCCCGCCGGTTTTTGGTGACGGAAAAGCTTCTGAATTTATTGTTGAACAATTGTATCTTCATAGGCTGAACAAAAACTGAAATCGCCAGAGATGCTGCTGATTTATACGCATAAGCTCACTTCAAGAAATCAGTACACATTTAAACTGATTTTCGGAGATATTCTTGGATGGAGATTTCGTGTGACAACCTCAACCGAGGAATTCAGCAATTACGATGGGCCTAAGTTCACCTATTGCCGATGTGCCATCGAAGATGAGCTTTTTTTCTGCGCCAGAGAATTTCTTTTCGAAACCGGAATTGTAGTCCAGGAACCCGGAAATATTAGATGGAACGGCAATAAGGTTTTGTTTCCGGTTGCAAGAAAATCGGCACTACCCTTCGACCCTTTCGCAGCGACATTTCTGCTGGTAAGCAGGTATGAAGAATATTTGCCGCATTTAAAGGACCAACATGGGAGGTTTACCCCCTCGCAAAGCCTGGCGTTTCAGTACGGCTTTCTGCAGAAACCGGTTGTAAACCATTGGGCGCTCGAAATAAAAAAAATTGTAGAAGCCCGTTTCGGAAAATTGCAGGCACGCGAAAAAAAATACAGCTTTATTCCCACCATTGATATTGATAATGCCTGGGCGTTTCGTCACAAAGGGTTCATTCGCATAGGCGGCGGAATGATCAGCGATTTGGCCGGCTTCAATCTGACGGGATTTAAGGAAAGATTTAAATCGGTATTCAGAATGGCCGAAGACCCTTATGATACCTACGATTATCAGGTAAAGCTTTTCGACCGTTATGGTATTGAACCCATGTACTTTATTTTGCTGGGTGACTACGCTACCTACGACAAAAATGTGCCGTATCAGAACAAGCATATGCAATCGCTCATCAAGTTTATGGGCGATTTAGGTCAGGTTGGAATTCATCCTTCTTACGCCTCAAACGAAGACAAGTCCCGGCTTCGCCGCGAAATCATGAGGCTTTCCGGAATACTTCACCAGGAAATCCACCTCAGCAGGCAGCATTTTCTCAAATTAAGTATTCCTGAAACGTACCAAACGTTAATAGAACATGATATAACTGACGATTTTACGATGGGTTATGCTGATTTACCCGGATTCCGTGCGAGTATTTGCAGCCCGTTTTTCTTTTATGACCTCGATCTTGAGATAGAAACTTCACTTAAATTACATCCTTTTGCAATAATGGATGGAACTTTGAAAGATTATATGAATATTGCGCCTGAACAGGCCATGGAGGTCATTTATCCGCTTATAGATGAAGTTAAATCTGTGCAGGGAGAATTTATTTCAGTGTGGCACAATGAATCTTTTGCTGAGAATGAACGTTGGAAGGGCTGGAGAACTGTTTATGAACAACATATTGAAGCAGCACTACCTTAATTTATGAGGCAATTCGGAGATTTTTGTTTGCTCGGGCATGCACAAATCAACCGGGTTCGCTGGGATGAATGTATTTCATCTGCGGCAAATTCACTTGTATATGCAAAAAGCTGGTATCTCGATGTTGCAACCAACCAACAATGGGATGCAATTGTGTATGGCGACTATGAGTTTGTAATGCCTCTTCCTTTCAAAAAGAAAATGGGTGTGCGGTACATGCCAACACCCCCGTTTATTCAGCAGCTTGGCATTTTCGGGCCTCAGCCGGCCGATGAAGAGTTATGCGATGCGTTCATTAGCATTGCGCTAAAGTCCGTTTCTTTTATTGAGTTAAATTTTAACTGGATGAATCATCTTCCGGCGAAAGCCGGATATGAAATAAAAACAAGGACCAACCTTATTCTGGATTTAAAGCCCGGATATGAGCAAATCAGATTAAATTATTCTGATAATCTGATACGCAACATCAGAAAAGCCGAAAAAGCCGGTCTGCGTTTTAACAGCACATCCATGCGTTCGGTAATTAAGCTCTTTAGAGATGACCGCGGTGCAACCATTGAAACAGCCACAGATGAATGGTACAATACCGTTGATCAGCTTTACAATGTTGCCGCATTGAGAAATGCAGGCTCATGCTACGGAGCATACAATAGCAGTGGGGTTCTTGTTGCGGGAATGTTTATTCTTAAATACCAGTCGCGTTATACGTTTATTTTTTCCGGTAATTCCGAAGAAGGTAAGACCTATGGTGCGCTACCCGCATTAATCGACTATTTTATTAAAACTCAGGCCGACGAGAGTTTTCTGTTCGATTTCGAAGGCTCTGATGACGAAGGTTTGCGCAGATTTTACGAAAGCTTTGGTGCAGTTACGTCTAACTACGTACATTTGAAAATCAATCAGCTTCCGTTTTATTTGCGTTGGCTTAAATCGTAATTGTTGTTATGTCGAGAATCCTGAGCAGGGAAAATTCACTGGTAAGCGAGTTTATCGCAGAATTGAGGGATGTTAGTATTCAGCAGGACAGTATGCGTTTCAGAAGAAATCTGGAGCGTCTTGGTGAAATTTTCGCTTATGAAATCAGCAAGGAACTGAGTTATTCCGAAAAAGAAATTACCACTCCTTTGGGTATTTCCAATATGCAGGTCTTAAAGGAGCAACCAGTAATTGCTACAATTTTACGTGCCGGGTTGCCGGTGCATCAGGGCTTGCTTAATTATTTTGACCGGGCAGAAAATGCATTCGTATCCGCTTACAGGAAGCATCACAAAGACAATTCGTTTGAAATTAAAATTGAATATCTGAGTTCTCCGTCAATAGACGATAAAGTATTGATTATTTGCGACCCGATGCTGGCAACCGGACAAAGTATGTTTTTAGCTTACAAGGCGATGCTGCAGCGCGGGAAACCTCGTCATGTGCACGTAATCGGCTTAATCGCCAGTCAGGAAGGCCTGAATTACGTTAACAGCCATTTCCCTGACAATACAACAGTATGGCTTGGCGCAGTGGATGATGAACTGACTGCCAAATCTTACATTGTTCCCGGTTTGGGAGATGCCGGAGATTTGGCTTACGGCAAAAAATTAGGCTGATTTTTGGCAACACTCTTTCCTCTTTTTCGTTAACTTTACGGTCCTTTTTCCTGACCTTCATGTTATCGATTCTCAAAGGCATTCCTCTTTTTCTGCTCACCTCGGTCAAGTTTCTGGTGGGTGTTCCTGCTGCATACGCTGCCTGGAGAATGAATTTCGTAGAGCTTTCTCTTTTCTCTTCCATTTCAGGCATTTTTGGGGTTG
>JAGQVC010000154.1 GCA_020438185.1 Bacteroidota bacterium | reverse complement strand
AGTCAACAGACTCATGTTCGACGATTCATACCGCCCCGGAGACTCTTCATACACCTATGCCTATTTCCGTCGGGTTTATGATTTAGGTAAAATCCGTTTTTTGGAAGGTGTTTCTGATGAAGGTCTTCAGGGTGAAGCCAATATATTCAGAAACAACGCAATCAGCGATTCGTTGGGTGGCGACCAGGCAGGATATGACGAGAACATGGCTCAATACAATTATCTCATCAATGTTTTGGGTTCTTCACAAGCATTTATGGATGGAACCATATCTATAAGCGAACAGAACGGATACATGTTGCTGAACTCGGTTTACGACATAATTAATATGAACTCTTTCAACTTTGTGAATGCCACTTTTAATGATTTGCTGTTTCGGTTTCCAACACAGAACGAATTTAATATTGCATATGACATTGTTGAGAACAACACGCCCGGTGCGCTTTTCGGTGCACAGGCAAGCAACAAATCACAATATGTTTCGCTCATTTCATCCTGCAGCGAAGCTGCAGAAGGAACCATAATCTGGTGCTACACTACTTTGCTAAGCCGGGAACCCACTTCTACTGAACTAAACAGAGAGCTGCAGCTATTCGGAATCGATCGCAATTTCCATGAGCTCCAGCAACGAATACTTATTTCTGATGAATATGCCAATTTCTAAATATCTGCTCCTGGTTTCAGTCTTTGCAATCGGCTTTGCCGGATGTAAAAAGGAAATAGACCCCGACCGGTACGAAGTCAACCCGGTTGAGCTTTATTCATCTATTGGTGAAAAAACAAAGGAAAAGAGTCGGGAACAATATGTATCGATACTTTACACTAACCTGTTTCAGCAGGCATTGTCGGGAAACGAGCTGGTTGAGATTATTGATTGCCTCGAATCCATAGGCGATAAGGAATTAGGACGGGAAGTTCTCATTTCCAATTTCATGAACAAACCCGGGGTGATTCTGCCCACAGATTCTGTGATGCGGGCCAATCCGGATGTATTTATTCAGGACACCTACGAACGCTTCTTTGTACGCGAGCCTTCACAGGCTGAAATTACCTGGTTTAGGAATTTTATCGAATCGAATCCTCAGTTGAGTCCCGAATTGGTCTATTTCTCATTCGCACTTTCAAACGAATACCTGTTTTACTGATGAACATGAACCGCAGGAAATTCATTAAAACCACAGCTGTGGCAGGCGCAGGTGCTTTTGCAGTGCCGTATATTCTGCCCTCCGGGCGATTGTTTGCCGCTTCCGGCGAGCAGCTCGCTCCTCACGTGGTGTACGTATTGTTTGCCGGTGGCGTGCGCCAACAGGAAAGCATATTGCAAAGGTATCTGGCCGATTCTCAGGGACTTCCCTGGGAAGGAAATATTCTCTACAACATGTTTAACGGCGCTCCTCCAACCAATAAAATTGTTTACGGCACCGATCAGGGAAACGGTGCCGCAGGAGGTACGCCAATTCCACAAATCCTGTCGCAAACGCTTCAATCTCAGGGAACCCTGTTCAGAGAAGTATCAAGCCAAAGTAATGGACATTATGGAGGTCTAAACAACCTCTTGCAGGGAAGTCAGGTTACAACGCAAGGCCTCAAGCAAAAACCTGTTAATCCAACAATTTTTGAATATCTCCGCCGGCACGGCGGATATGCAGCTACCGATACCTGGTTTGTTGGAAACGGAATTGCCAACTCCATTCCGCTGCTTAACTTCTCAAACCATCCTGATTACGGCGCTTCCTACGGAGCCAATTTTTTCGCGCCTTCAATCACTTTTGGTGCGCCCGGATTCGAGCATCTGGCCGATGCCAAGGTATACCATCCCGAAAACGAGCTGAATCCGATGTATCGTATGAAATACTTCCTCGATCAGAGCTTCAGCAGTGTGGGAACCGCCGGCGATTCAATTGGTAACACCGAGGATGAAAAACAGCACATTAAGGCTTTCATGAAACAGACGTATGAGCGCGTTACCCAAAACCTTATCCCGCATCCGCCGGTTACCGACTCTAACGATGCACTCACGGTTGGTTACGCCTGCGAAGTTATTCGTGAATTCAAACCGGCTTTAACGGTTGTTAACCTGAGCAATGTCGATGGGTGCCACACCGATTTTACAGGTTATTTGCGGGCGCTTCATCGTGCCGACCATGCTCTTGGTCATCTGTGGAATTTTATTCAGACTCAGGTGCCCGAAATGGCTTCAAACACAATACTTATTGCATCGCCCGAGTGCGGAAGAAACCTCCAGCACAACCCAATTAAGGATTCAAACGATTGGTATGCTTTCGACCACAGCGACGATAATTCCTCACGTGTATTCACAATCATGGCCGGTCCAAACGTGCCGGCCGGACTAAGTATTGGCTCCGAAAGCAATCCGGTTGGAATAACTTCCGATAACGTTCTGACTATTGCGGAGATTCTGGGCGTTAAAAACGAAGTACAGGTAGCCGGACTGGTTCAAGCCGAATCAATGAGTTTATTTGACAGAATATGAGGTTTTTATCAGCCATATTGTTGCTTGTATTTTTGGTTTCATCCTGCAAAAAGGACGAAAAGGAAAACCCCTATGATCTGGTGAATAACAATAACCAAAACAATGAACAGCCTGATCCGGAGCCGGATCCGAATAGCATTCAGGGGATTCACCGTAATATATTTGCGCCAACATGTGCCAATTCCGGTTGTCACGACGGTACGTTTGAGCCGGATTTCAGAACAATTGAAAGCTCATATAATACTTTGGTGCTTCAGCCTGTTATAAAAAACAATCCTTCCGGCACTTACAATTTTCGGGTTGCACCCGGAAATGCCGATGAGTCTGTTTTAATCGCTCGCCTGGTAAGCGATATCGACGGACAAAGCGGCATCATGCCACTTGCCGTTGATCCGGGTTCCGACTGGGAACAGAAACGGACTCAGTACATCGAAAACATCCGTAACTGGATAAACAACGGTGCAAAAGATGTATTTGGAAATCCGCCACAACAAAGTTCGCTTCCACCCCAGTTACAGGGCATGTTTATCGCCTTGCCGGGAAGCACTCAGGCTTTGCCGCGTAATGTCCAGTCGGGCTCTGTGGTCATTCCGCCGGGTACGGCGACAGTTGATGCGTATTTTGCATGCAGCGACGACCAGTTTAGTGCCGAAGAACTTGGTTATCTGCAATATGCAGTTTCCTCTTCAATCAATAATTTCGATCCTGGAAGCCAGATGAATCTAAGCCTTGTGCCCGAAATCATGCACATGGGTTACTCGGGCAATCAGGTTTCTTTCCGATTTAAGGCAAGCATTTCTTTGTCCGGGCTGGCCGGTTTGCAATCCTATTTTCTCAGGGTTTACCTGAGCGACGAAAGCAGCGCTGTTACTGAAATCCCATCCGCCTCATCGGCGGAATACATCAAACGATACTATTCATTTCAAATTGGCGAATGAAAATTACTGCAGCCATAGCGTCAATTGTCATTATACTTTTTAGCGCCTGCAAAAAAGAGGAGAACGTGTATCCCGCTGCAGCGCCAGTAATTGCTGTATTATCGGCTTCGCCGGATACCATAACGGAGTTTCGCGATTCACTCGTTATCGAAATTAGTTATGAAGATCAAAATGGCGACCTTGGTAATGCAGATCCTGATATTAAAGATCTCGAAATTAAAGACGCAAGGCTTTCGCAACCAGATTATTATCATGTAATTCCACTTTCGCCGGAAGGAACAACTCTATTTATTAACGGAACCCTCCGAATTGTTTTGCCGCCGCAGTTCAGGCTTGGTACTGCTCCGCACGAACAAACCACGTTTACCATTCGTTTGCGCGACCAAAATGGCGCCTGGAGCGAACCGGTAGATACAGACCAGATTGTAATTACTGAGCAATGAGGTTGTTTCATCGCCATATAATTGCCCTGCTGCTGCTTTTGCCACTTTCGGCCGGAGCTCAGCTCGAGTTTAATATGAGCGATACAACTGTGCACGAATGCAAGGGGATTTTGTTTGATGCCGGTGGCGAAGGTGGCGAGTATCCACACAATAGCGACCTCACTTTCACCATTTGTTTGGATGGACAAGGAACACTCACTCTAAGTTTTGAAAGCTTTTGCGTTGAGGTAGGATTCGACTCCCTTACTTTTCACAACGGTCCCGACGAGACGTATCCGCAGATTGGTCCGGCCTGGTCAGGTACCGGACTTCCTGACCCCGTTTCAATTAGCTCCGGTTGCCTTACGCTTCATTTTGTTAGCGATGCCAACGTTTCCTGCACCGGTTGGGAAGCGCACTGGACCACTGAAGTGATACCGCCTGTGCCGCCTCAAATAACAGCAGTTTTACCGGTTCCGGCATGCTCCAGTCAAACAACTACGTTAAATCTCAGCAAACCAATTCATTGTGATTCGGTTTATGCATCGGCGTTCGAACTGGATGGTGTTTTACCTCAAAATATAATTCAGGCAAATCCGCTTAATTGCAATGGCGACAGTACGCAGCAAATACAGCTTACCTTAGCTCAGGGGCTTAATCTGGGAGGCATTTATGAACTCAGTTTTACAACACATTACCGCGATGCCTGCGACAGCATCTGGACCTTCGTGTCCATGGATGAAATCAACGTAATAGATTGTCCTATTGTGGTTGAATTGATCGCCACACAGGATACAATTTGTGCCGGAAACTGTACACAGATAACAGCAATCGTAAATGGTGGCGATGGAAACTATTCGTTTGTTTGGAATGGTATAACAGCAAGTGGTCCCGGACCGGTAACCGCTTGTCCGCCTGCAAATCAATTAATTACTTTAACGGTTGATGATACTTCTCCGGCTGCACCTGCATCAGGGACTGTTTTTATAACAGTGGTGGCACCTGCAGTTTTGCCACCCTCGTCAAGCCATTGTCAAAGCGAAGAACCGTTTTTACTTTCAGCTACGCCTGCCGGCGGAACCTGGTTTGGGACCGGAATTACAGACGAATCCGGCGTTTTTAACGGCGATTCAGCGCTAGCTGGCAGCAACACATTGTTCTACGTCTATCAGGTTTTTCCTCAGCTTGTCTGCACAACCA
>JAGQVC010000153.1 GCA_020438185.1 Bacteroidota bacterium | reverse complement strand
CAGAGCATTTCTGTCAATCAGGTGAAACCTCCGAAAAAAGTCATTAAAACAGAACAGCCTGCCGAAAATGATACATCAGCTGAAGATGGCTCTCCAACACCTTTGGAGACAAACGATGAACCGATAATAATCAAAAGGGACGAGTTTATAAGTTCGGTTGAGCTGAAACTGAATGTACTGGATGAATCACCATTAAACAAACGCGATTCACTAATAAATAAACTGCAGGGTGGAAATCAGAACGAAAATTACCGTCTTGATTTATTCCTTTCTCCAATCAAATTCAATGGATACCGGTTTACCGGAAGAATCATCACAGCCTATGGGCTGGATGAAAACCTGAGTTTTAAACTTTATAAATACCGCTCCGTTTTTTACCTGAAATATGGACGACAGATTTTAAGACTTGCAGAGAACGATGATTACGAGCCTTTTGATATTGTGACTGACCCAACCTTAATTAACCTTTTATCGCAATGATTCTTGCATTTAATAAATACCAGGCAACGGGAAATGATTTTATTCTGATTGATGATCGTGAACGTCGCTTTGATGTTCAAAACAGTAGCCTTATTCATCGACTTTGCAACAGACGTTTCGGCATTGGAGGTGACGGTTTGATTCTGCTTCGTACAGAGCCCGGAGCAGATTTTCGGATGATTTATTTTAATTCTGATGGTTATGAAGGTTCGATGTGCGGCAACGGAGGAAGATGCGCCGCGGCGTTTGCCAATATTTTATTTCCTGAAAAAAATAAATTCGTTTTTAAAGCTTTCGACGGATTGCACGAAGCAACTCTTGCTGCACGTAAGGATGACGGATTTATTGTCAGACTGAGCATGAGCGATGTGCTGCCACCGGAGCAAATGGGTGAAGACGTTGTGTTAAATACCGGTTCGCCGCATTACGTGAGTTTTGTGGAGGATACAAGTAATCTGGATATTAACAGGGAAGGTAGACTAATCCGGAATTCCGAACCCTTTCTGCGTGATGGGATTAACGTAAATTTTGCAGAAATCCATAATCAAAGTATTACGGTGCGCACCTACGAAAGAGGTGTAGAAGAAGAAACACTTTCATGTGGCACCGGTGTTACAGCTTCAGCAATTGCGGCATTTTCCAAAGGTCTCATTTCCCAACCAAAGGTCCGGGTGTTCACCCGTGGAGGTGACCTCGAAGTTGATTTTACCTCTGCTAACGGCGCCGGTTATTCTGAAGTTTTCCTCACAGGTGAAGCTATGCCTGTTTTTCAGGGTGTTATTGAAGTATGACGCCGAAATTTGTTGTTCAAATTGAGGATACATTAGAAGATTTTCCTACAAGAGGTTTGAATTTGCTGCTGATTTTTCAGCATGATGTTTTTCCTCATCTGGCTATTCTTAATCAAGGTAAATATTGGGCTGTCAGTACATTACGAGTGCATCGGGCTGCGCCCGGATTAGCAAAATGGAATAGCTTTAAGCGGAAAAAACTTCGCGTTGTATGTTTCGAAATATTCAATTCTTCTGAGGACGAGTTCAATATCAGGGAATCATTCGCTCATGTAAGTGATTTAAGTTCTTCTGATAACACCTGCCTCAGACCTGTGCTTGATTTTTTCCGCCGAAAGGCGAATACGGAAATTAGGGCAGAAGTTGTTGCTGAATTGTTGCTCGAATTGAGAAATCTTAAACTGGTTAAGCATATTGGTGCGCTTAATATTTCACCTGGTATCTTGTCCTTGCCGGAATATTCAAAGGAAGATGTTTTGTCTGGAATAGCCTTAAAGCGCAGCCGCTGATTTCCTGGACTTTTATTACCTGGTGTAACTTTATTGGCCTTTACTACCTTTAGGCACGGTCAACTTGTGTTTATGGTAAGATTAATTGCGCTTTTTATTTCAGTATTTGTTTTCATTAGTTTCTCACAGGCACAGGAACTTCTTCCGCCGGTAGCGGCGAAAAAAACTAAATGCGACACACTTTTCGGAGACATACGTTGCGATGATTACTTCTGGCTGAGAGAAAAAAACGATGCATCGGTAATTAATCATTTATATGCCGAAAATGGCTTCAGCGAAAGGTACATGAAGCAACACCAGTTATTAATAAAAAAGCTGATTGAAGAGTACCGGAGCCGCATGGTTGACAAATTTCAATCTCCACCCTCAAGAGCGCGGGGCTACCTGTATTTTTCGCGTTATGACGAAGGGAAAGACTACCCTTCCTATTTCAGAACAAAAGACACCGCGGGTTCTTCCGAAGTCTTACTTCTCGATTTTCAGAAGCTTTCGGAAGGTTATATGTACTTCAGTCCTTCTTTGTTAAGCGTTAGTCCCGACAATGCACTATTGATGTATGGTGTGGATGATAAGGGTGACCGGCTGGTTGATGTACACTTTAAAAATATTGAAGCAGATACTTATCTCGCCGACACCATTAGAAATGTGAGTTCTGCTGTGTGGTTTGGCAGTGATGCCATTATTTATACCTTGCCGGAGCCCCGCACGAATCGTTCTTACAAAGCATTTAAACATATTCTGGGCAGGCCTTCGGCCGAAGATGAATTGATCGCCTTCGAAGCAGACTCTACTGTTCAGATTGGTTTTGGCCGATCTACTTCTGAACGTTTTGTGTTTATGTCAGCTTCAAAGACAGACCAAACAGAAGTAAGCTACTTTGATTTACAGAATCCCAATCAGGGATGGAAAATGATTGCTCCCCGCAAAGCCGGCCATGATTACAGTGCTGACCACGTACGAGGTGATAGTTTTATTATAAGCACCAACCTGAATGCAGCAAACGGCAAAGTGGTTTCCGCGCCTGTGAGCAATCCGGGAATAAGTAACTGGAAAGAGTTAATTCCGCATCGGAAAAATGTTCTGCTTGCCGGATTCAGCCTGACAGGCAATCGAATCGCAGTTGTTGAACAGTTTGACGCCCGGGAACGAGTTGTTTTTTATGATGAGGATGGCAGAAATCCCGACACCCTTAAGATTGATAATAATCCTTTTACTTTTTCAATTTCCGGATTTTATGAAGCACATGAGCCATTAATTAGAATTTCAGCTGGTTTTCCGGGCCGGCCGGCCGAAACATATGATGTGGATCCTGTAACTCTTGAAACAACATTCATCCGCAGGGATACAATCCGCGGGAATTTTGACCCTTCGAAGTATGTTACTGAACGCGTATATGCCGTAGCTCCCGACAGTACAAGAATTCCGGTGACAATAACCTACAAAAAAGGACTAAAGAAGGATGGAAAAGCACCGCTGTGGATAACAGGATACGGAGCTTACGGAAATTCCTCTTTGCCAGGCTTTTCCAGTTCCCGGATAAGTTTGCTCGACAGAGGTTTTGTGCACGCGGTTGCACATGTTAGAGGGGGAATGGATTGCGGAAGAGAGTGGTATGAACAAGGCCGCAAACTCAATAAAAAGAATACGTTCACAGATATGGTAGCCTGCGTTGAAACATTGATTGATCAAGGCTACACGCAAAAAGGAAAAGTGGTAATCGAAGGGGGAAGTGCAGGAGGGTTGCTTGTTGGAGCTGTGATTAATCTGAGGCCTGATTTGTTCGGTGCTGCTTTGGCTGAGGTTCCTTTTGTGGATGTGGTAAACACGATGCTGGATGCAAGTCTCCCACTGACAACTTTTGAATACGACGAATGGGGAAATCCGAACGATTCAATTTATTACGAGTACATTAAGTCATATGCGCCATACGAAAACATCGCTCCGGTAAACTATCCGCCTATTCTGGCTACCGGAGGTTATAACGATTCTCAGGTCCCCTACTGGGAACCGGCCAAATGGGTAGCCAGGCTCCGTGAAACCAAAACCGATTCGAATATTGTTTTGCTTAAGGTAAACATGGATGCCGGTCACGGAGGCAGTTCTGGGCGATTTGGCGGATTGAGTGATCAGGCATTCACAACCGCATTTGCCTTGCAGGCCTTGGGAATACAGGAAAAATATATCACAGTTCGTGGTAAAACAACCGATTCGGACGGGAATCCATTACCGTTTGTGAATGTGTATATCGAAGGTACAACGCAGGCAACAGCAAGTAATGAGAACGGCGACTTTGCCATCGATATAAATAAGGAAAACAACCCGGTTCTGGTATTCTCTTCAATTGGATTTAAAAAGCAGGTAATCGCGATTACGATGCGCACCAATACTTCAGACATGAAGGTGAGTTTGCCGGCAGAGAACTACCAGATTAAAACGTTTGAAGTTAAGGCCAATGCAAAAGATCCGGCTTACGCCGTGATGAAAAAGGCTATTGATAAAAGGAAATTTCACCTCAATCAGGTTGATGCTTCTTCTTCAGACATTTATATAAAAAGCGCAGTACGATTGGATGAAATTCCCAAGAAGTTGCCTTTTTTCATGAAGAATGTTGATATGCCCGATTCTAACGATTTGGGTTTGGTATACCTAAGCGAATCAGTTGCCCGATACCACATGCGCAAACCCGATGACGTGAAGGAAGAAATGGTCGCTTCAAAGGTTGCCGGAATGAAACAGGGCTTTAGCTGGAATCGTGTCAGCGACATTCTCCTGAATTTTTATGAGAATCTTGTTGATCTGAGCTATTATTCCGACCGTGGATTTGTTTCGCCTGTTTCTGAGTCAGCCATGTTTTATTATAAGTTCCGGATGCTCGGCACTTTCATGGAGAATGGAAAAACAATCAATCGCATTGAATTAATTCCAAAAAGAAAACACGATCCCTGCTTTAGAGGTGAGATTTTTATAGTTGATGATACCTGGAATATTCATAGCCTGGATTTACAACTAACCAAGGATGCGCAAATACAATTTGTGGACACCTTAAATATTCGACAGGAATACGTCGAAATAGCAGATTCACTTTGGATGCCATTAACCTTGCAGCTACAAAGCCGCATTCGAATCTTTGGTTTTAGCGCTTCCGACCGCTCTGTAGGTGTTTTTTCTAATTACCGCATCAACAAAACATATCCGAAAGGTTTTTTTGGAAATGAGGTGTTCAGGATTGAAGAGAAAGCCAATAAAGTAGATACCACTTATTGGAGCGAAATCAGACCATTTACCTTAACCGTTGA
>JAGQVC010000152.1 GCA_020438185.1 Bacteroidota bacterium | reverse complement strand
AACGGGGGGCATTTTTCCGCTTGGCACCCTGTACATCGAGTTTCAAAGTCGCTACACACCCGAAGAAATTGGTTATCCCGAGCTTTTGCTCGATAAAATGGTGCAAACCCGAACCGATTTAAGTGCTTACAGTTACGCGAGATATAACGGCAGCAAGCTGGTAAGTTATTATGGTTCATATCCTTACGAATTGCACGATTCGCTTTTCGCCGCAAAAGCGGCTGATGAATTCAGCTTTATTAAGACCGGTGAATTCGATCACCTGATTTACAAGCCCAATTCAGAATCGCTGGTGGTTCTGAGCAAACCACTCGAAGGAGTTTTATTTGTTTTGACGCCTTTTTCATACCTCATTTTATTTTTCAGTCTGCTGGCAGTCATTCCTTTTGGCATTGCCCGGCTCATGAAAGAAAGAAATCCGGTGCAGCTTAGCTTCAAAAGGCGAATTCAGCTGTCAATTGTGCTTCTTTTATTCACCTCGCTCATTTTAATTGGAGGCGGAACCATTATTTATATCATCTCGAACAGCAATCAGAAAAACCTGAGTAACATCAGTGAGAAAATCCATTCGCTGCTTATCGAAACCGAATACATTCTTGGTAAGGAGCCCTCACTTAATCCCGCGACAGCGGGAGATGTTGCCTATTCTTTAACCCGACAGGCAAACGTATTTTTCTCCGACATCAATTTGTATTCGCCAAATGGCTATTTATATGCTTCGTCGCGCCCCAAGATTTTTGAGGAAGGCCTGGTTTCCAAAATAATGCATCCCGAGGCTTATTTCAATCTGGTGGTTCGTCAGAGTTCGGAATTTATTCACCAGGAAAGCATCGGAACCCTTGAATATGCTTCGGCTTACGTGCCGCTTCGCAACAACGAAAACCGGGTTATCGGCTACCTCAATCTGCCGTATTTTGCCCACCAGGATGAGCTTCGCCAGGAAATCGCCACCTTTGTTGTGGCAATCGTTAACATTTATGTGTTGCTGATTGTGCTGGTGGTAATCACAGCCATTTTCCTTTCCAACACCATCACAGCTCCGCTGCAGTTAATTCGCGAACGGCTCGGGCAAATCCGCCTGGGGCGCAAGAACGAAATGATTGAATGGAGCGGAAACGACGAGATTGCCGATTTGATAGCCGAATACAACCGCATGGTAAATGAGTTAGCCGATAGTGCCGACAAACTGGCCCGTTCGGAACGCGAAACGGCCTGGCGCGAAATGGCAAAACAGGTGGCTCACGAAATTAAAAACCCGCTAACGCCCATGAAGCTGAGCACACAAATGCTGCGCAGAGCCTGGGATGATAAGGCAGAAGGTTTTGATGAACGTCTGGATCGCTTTACAAGGAATTTAATCGAGCAAATCGACACGCTAAGTCATATAGCGACAGAGTTTTCCAATTTTGCCAAAATGCCCAAAATGCACCTCGAGAAGGTAGATATGCTGGCATTGTTGCAAAACGTGACCGACTTCCACCAGGGCGAAAATGGCGCTACAATAGAGCTGCAGGCTTTGCCTGCTGCTCGTTACAACGTAATGACCGACAAGGAGCAAATGCTGCGCGTTTTTAATAATCTGCTGCGTAACGCCATGCAGGCAATTCCCGACAATCGCGAAGGAAAAATCAGAATTGAAATGAAAACCCGCGGAAACGAATGTTTAATTGAGGTGCACGACAATGGTTCGGGTATTCCTGAAGAGTTACGTGATAAAATATTTTCGCCCAATTTCACGACTAAAAATGCAGGAATGGGTTTGGGCCTCGCGCTGGTTAAAAATATCATCGAAAGTTCGGGCGGCAAAGTGTGGTTCGAAAGTGAGCCCGGCACCGGTACCGTTTTTTATATCTCGCTGCCTTTGGCAGCGGATGTGTGATTCACCCTATATTCGCAGGCAGAAACCGCTATGGCACTTTACTTCCACGGAAACGCTTCCATTAAATTTCAACACATGTACCGCGTAACGCGCGATTACATTATTCCCTATCTGGAGCACCAGCACGTATTGAAACCGGAAATGGAAGTGCTTGAAATAGGCTGTGGTGAAGGTGGTGTGCTTAAGGCTTTCGCCGGCTACGGCTGCAACTGCACCGGTATGGATTTATCGGACTCGAAAATTGAAAACGGGAAAGCCATTTTTGCTGAAGACGAAGACGGCAGCCGTGTACATTTATTCAGCGCAAACATTTACGATCAGTCAACCATGGATGCCTTTCGGGGAAAGTTTGACCTGATTGTGCTTAAAGACACCATTGAGCACATTCCAGAACAGGAAAAAGTGATGAAGCAGCTGCCTGTGTATCTCAAACCCGGTGGAAGGCTGTTCTTTGCATTTCCGCCCTGGAATATGCCTTTTGGCGGGCACCAGCAAACGGCTACAACCAAATTCGGACAGCTGCCCTGGATGCACCTCATGCCGCGTAGCTGGTATCGCGGCTTCCTCAAAAAAGCAGGTGAGCCGGAACCAACCATTGAATCGCTACTCGAAATTCACGATACGGGAATTTCTATCAATCGCTTTGAACGAATTGCCAAAGAAGGTGGCTACCGCATTGTTGACCGCCGCTTGTATCTGATTAACCCCATCTACAGATTTAAATTCAACCTCACACCGCGAAAGCAGGTGTCAGTAATCTCGGGAATTCCCGTGCTGCGCGATTTTGTGAGTACAACAGCTTATTATATTCTGGAAAGAAAAGACTGATTCTGTCTAGTCATTCTGTTCCATTCCGGCGAAAGCCTGCATGCCCGACATAAGCGAACCCAGTAAATCAGGGTCACTTTCGAGCGCATTGCCCACCACAACCAAATCGGCACCTGCGTAAACAGCCATTCCCAGTTTTTCGGCCGAATCAATGCCTCCGCCTACGATCAGGGGAATCTTCAAATGTTGCTTAACCGCATGAATCATTTCGGGAGGTACCGGCCAGCGGGCGCCACTGCCGGCTTCCAGATAAATTAGCCTCATTCCCAAAAGTTGCCCCGCCAGCGCCGTTGAAGCAGCCAGTGCGGCATTTTCCCGCGGCAGCGGCTGGGTTTGACTCATATATGCAACCGTTGTTAGTTTGCCGCTTTCAATAAGCATGTAGCCTGTGGGAATAATTTCCATGCCCGAGGCATGTAATTCCTGCGCTGCCAGCACATGTTTCCCAATCAGCAGGTCGGCATTTCTGCCGGATATAAGACTCAAAAGCAGCAAGGCATCGGCTCCGGGGTAAAACTGGTTTTCATGCCCCGGAAACAAAACTACAGGCGTTTTAATTCCGCTTTGCCTGATTAAATCGACACATGCCGGAACCTGCATAGCTGTTGAGGTTGAGCCCCCCACGAAAATTAAATCAGGGTTGTGTTCCCGAATCGATTCAAGCAATTGCCTCAGTTTCTGATTGCTCAGTTTTCCGGGGTCAATTAATACCGCCAGCAGGGGACGGCCAATCACTTTTGACTGCTCTATAAAATTCAGGATGCTGCTCACTCTGCAAATATAGACTTCATGGTTGAGGTCGGGAAGAAATTGTGCGGCAATATTTTTCATAAGAGTGATTAATGAGCAATCGCGCCGGAATCATCGGCCGGCCAGGCCGGAAAACTAAAAATGAAGGCCATTCTTACACGGTTTTAGCCTACGCCTGAACCTGGCAATTGCTATTGAAAAATGGCGTAAAGCCCACATAGTCAACAGGTAGTACTTGGAAATGAATGGCGCAAATGTGACGCCGACTTACACCTGTAACGGAATCTTCAATTCTGCCGGACACTCCCGATGCGTGTGCACGTAGGTATATCCAAGGATAAAAATGCACCTGCCATTGATAAAACACTACTACACCAACACCGGATCGTCATGATAAGCGGAATTAGGAAGAAAATAAGTATGTGTGTGGTCTTGTTGTTCGCAGGCTGGTCGTATGCAAGCGCCCAGCTTGTAACAACAGGAAGTGGAACCGTCTCGGCTAATGCTCTGGTTTCGAACATAATTGGTTCAGGTATCACATTCAGTAATGCGCAGTACACCGGAAAGCCGGTTGCAGTTGGTACGTTCAACGGCACGGCTTCAAACATCGGGTTACCGGGTGGGGTAATAATCACCACAGGTCACATTAACGTGGCTCCCGGACCCAACAACAACGGTGGTGCAACCTTTAGTAACAATGGTCCGAATATTCCGGAACTCGAAACTTTAGCTAATTCAACAACTTACGACGGTGCGATTCTCGAATTTGATTTCGTTCCGCAGTCCGACTTTGTGAGCTTCAGGTATGTTTTCGCATCCGAAGAGTATAACGAATATGTTTGTTCCGAATTCAACGATGCCTTTGCCTTCTTTATGACCGGACCGGGCATAACAGGTGCCGAAAATCTGGCGCTGGTGCCTTCTACAACAACGCCCGTAACCATTAATACCATTAATAATGGTTCGGTTGGGGCTCTGGGTTCAATCACCAATTCACCCTGTGTGCTGGGCAATTCGGCCTACTTCGTAGGAAATACCCAAAACACCGTTCAGTACGATGGCTGGACAACCGTTCTTACAGCCTCAAGAACAGTAATTCCTTGTCAGACATACCACATCAAAATGATGATTGCCGACGGGGCGGATGATATTTTCGACTCTGCAGTATTCCTGGAGGAAAACTCCTTTTCGGCAGAAACATTCACCATGTCGGTTTCAACATTCTTTAACGATTCTACTGTTTATGAAGGTTGTACTGATGCCGTGGTTACAGTGAGTCGCCCCGATGCGGATCCAACGCCGCTCACGATTTCATATACAGTTGGCGGTACTGCAACTCCGGGAGTTGACTATGCCACTTTACCCGGAACGGTTACCATTCCTGCCAACCAGTCGAGCACAACATTTACCATTCAGGGTTATGCTGATGGTATTATGGAAGGCACCGAAACAATTGTTTTAAATGCTACAACGGCTTGCGGAAGCATTCCGACAATCATTTTTCTGGAAGAAAAGCCACCGGTTAGTATTTACGCACCCGATGTTTCCATTTGTAATGGCCAGGGTCCGGTTGTGGTTAGTGCCACGCCTTCCGGCGGAGTTCAACCTTATACATACAGCTGGAATACCGGTGAAACTTCATCATCTATTTCA
>JAGQVC010000151.1 GCA_020438185.1 Bacteroidota bacterium | reverse complement strand
AATAGCCTAACAGTCTTACCGTTACATAAATATCGGCCGTTTTAAGGCCTCCAATTTTATACTCGCCTTCGGCGGATGAAGTTGCAGCCAGAAAGGTTCCGTCTATGCTAATTACTGCACCAGCAACAGCATCACCCCGGCTGTCGCTTATTTTACCTTCGAGAACAAATTGAGAAAAGAGCGGGAATGAGGTTCCCGAGAGCAATAAAAGAAATAAAATTTTGCGCATCTCTGCATGTTGTATTTATTAAACACAACGGAGTGCAAGGGGCCGGCAATCCGACACGGTTTCAAACCTTTCCTCCCTACGCCGGTATTACCCGGATCAGGTTCGTCCCGAAATAAATCCGGGAAAGGGTATTATCTCAGCCCCAAAATGAGGCACCCCTTGAAGACGGGGTAAAGGTAGTTAATGTGCTGATGTGTTGATGTGCTGATGCTATAAAACGCAATTTTTTTCAAAGAAAAAACTGAATTGATGTGTTAATGTGTTGATTTGCTGATTTGCTGATATTTTTAACATGAAAATGTGATGGACTAATTTTAATTAGCACATTAACACATTATATCATAAGCACATCATCATTTTTTCTTTAGCATTTTCCTTATCCGTTTCTCAACGTCTTTTTCTTTGCCTTTGAGTGGTTTGAAAAATTCGGATTCCATTACAGAAAAAAGTGTGGTAGCTTCTTTTAGCAATTCCATGCCTTTGGTGCTGAGTAAGATGGTTACCGAGCGCGAATCGGCATGGTGGTTTTTGCGCATGATTAATTTTTTATCCTCAAGCGCGCGGATAACCTTAGAAACCATCATCTTGTCGCAACCCGAATGATCGGCTAAAGCCGCCTGAGTCACGGGTTTGTCCTCCATTTTATGAATCGCTGCGAGAGAATTGAGCAGTAAAAACTGAACGTGAGTGAGCCCCAGTTTTTCGAACTCTTCCCTGAATTTGCGTTGCCACATATTGTTGAGTTGCCAGAATAAAAATCCGGTTGACTGGGCAGCATCTTCGAATGCGAGTTCAAATTCAGGTTTCAGACGTTTCTTCATGTTTTCGGTTTTCAGGCAATTTCCCAACCCGGTTCAACATACGTATCGGGTTGAAGCAGAATTACATCGCCATTGTGGTTGCTTGCGCCCAAAACTAAACATTCCGATTTAAATCCCGCCACACGGCGGACAGGAAAATTAACCACTGCAATTACCTGTTTACCTATAAGCGACTGCGGATTATAACGCAACGTAATTTGAGCGCTGCTTTGCCGAATGCCAATATCGCCAAACTGAATCCATAATTTAATAGCCGGTTTGCGCGCTTCGGGAAATGCTTCGGCACGAATAATTTCACCCACCCGAATATCGAGTTGTTGCAAAACTTCTATGCTGCTTTCAGGCTTCATCAATCGGGATAAAGAAGGTATTTTTTACGAATGGCTCTGAATTTCTCCAGATCAGGCTGCCATAAGGCGCGGATTTCGTCTTCGGTTTTCTTTTCCAGCAATTGCTTGCGTAATTGATCGGTTCCAGCAAGCTTATCGAAAAAATCGTTGAAAAATGCAGGATTGTACTTTTCCTGTTCAATCAGAGAAACCAGCCAGAACAAATACAAACGTCCGGTGTCGCGGACAAAGTTTTCGCCGAAAGGTCTGAGATTAAAGCCTGTGCAAACCTTGCCTTCGTACATGGGCGACTTGCTTCCCGGCCCGGAGGCCGGAGTAAAACTGTAGGAGCCGATACTACAACCCGGATATCCAATCATTTCGAAAGGAGCCTCTGTACCGCGGCCAACACTCACTTTGGTTCCTTCGAAAAAGCAAAGCGATGGATAGAGATAAATGGCGTTCATCGTACGCAAATTGGGTGATGGCGCCACGTCAACCTGATAATAATTGCGATGGTTCCAGCCTTCGCAGGTAATCACATTCAGCTTGCATTTTATACCCCCTTTTAACCAGCCTTCGCCATTAACCATTTGAGCATACTCGCCTACCGTCATGCCATGCACAACCGGCACCGGATGCAAACCAACAAACGAACTGAATTTAGGATCGAGCACAGGTCCGTCAACGTAATGACCGTTTGGATTAGGCCGATCGAGAATAATTACTTCTTTCCCTTGTTCGGCGCAAGCCTCCATTACGTACGACATGGTAGATATATAGGTGTAAAACCGCGCTCCAACATCCTGAATGTCAAATACAAGTACATCTACATCTGCCAATTGTTCTGCGCCCGGTTTTTTATTGTTTCCGTAAAGGGAAATGAGCGGCAGGCCTGTGCGGCTGTCCTTACCATTACTAACGTGTTCACCTGCATCAGCGCTTCCGCGGAAACCATGTTCGGGAGCAAATACCTTTACCAGATTAATTTTCATGCTGATCATTGAATCGGCTAAGTGTGTTTTCCCAATTAAAGATGTATGATTGGCAACCAATGCAACCCTTTTGTTTTTAAGCAAAGGGAACCAGGCTTCGGTACGTTCGGCACCGGTTTTTACGTCTGCGTCAGTTTTCAGTACGACTTCAACGCGGCTTAATATCTGTGCGGCAGCACGCGGAATTAAGCAGGGCAAAATCAGTAAAACCACAAGCAGGCGATGTAATTTCCTAAATTGTGGCGCCAATAATCCAGGCTTTTTCATAGTAAACGAATTGAGCACTTCCGGCTTTATAGCTAAACGATTGATGCATTCCGGCAAGGAATCGCCGCGGTTTTCAACGCCCATTGTGCGAATTGCAACCGGAGGAATTGCCATTGGAATTGCGGTTATGATTGTGTCGGTTGCCATTGTTACGGGCTTTCAGCAGGAAATAAGGGCGAAAGTTATCGGTTTCGGTGCGCATATTCAAATCAGCAAAAACGATGATAATCACTCACTTGAATCGGAGCCTATTGACATAAACGCCTTTTATGTGGGCGAAGTGCGGGATTTGCCTGAAGTTGAAGCGGTTGAGGCAGTGGCTTCCAAACCCGGAATTATTAAGTCGGGCGATGCCATCGAAGGTGTAGTTTACAAAGGCCTTTCGCTGCAATACGACAGCACTTTTCTAATCCGTAATCTTGTGCGCGGCCGGCTTCCTGCCCTTCGGGCTGATGAGGCCTCAAAAGAGGTGTTGATTTCTTCGACACATGCCCGTTTGCTGAATCTGGATGTGGACAGCAGTTTTGTGATGTACTTTGTTCAGGATCCGCCGAAGGCGAGAAAGTTTAGTATAGCAGGTATTTACAATACCGGACTTGGTGAACAGGAATTCGACAAGCGGTTTATTTTCGGCGATTTACGGGTTGTGCAAAAGCTCAATCGCTGGGAAGGAAATCAAGCCGGCGCGCTTGAGGTGAACCTGAAAGATTTTAGCCGGCTGGATGAACTGGAAGCGACAATTTACAGAATGGTTCCTGCCGATTTAACAGCAGATAGCATTACCAGAAGATACCCACAGATTTTTGGGTGGCTTGAATTGATGGATACCAACGTGTATATCATCATCACGTTAATGCTGGTTGTTTCGGTTATTAATATGATTACTTCCTTGCTGATCATGATTCTGGAGCGTACCCGAACCATTGGATTATTAAAAACAATGGGCGCAACCAACCGACTTGTTATGAATGTATTTTTGAGACAGGCGGCGCGAATTATTGGCGTCGGCCTGCTGGCCGGCAACATTCTGGGAATTGGCTTTTGCCTGTTGCAGGATGCCAGCGGACTGGTAACATTGAATCAGGAAACCTATTATTTATCAGTTGTTCCCGTGCATCTGGAATTGTGGCATATACTTGCCTTAAACGCCTTTAGTTTTGTGGTTTGTTTAAGTATTTTATTGCTGCCCGCATTAATTATCACACGCATCAGGCCGGCAAGGGTGATTCGATTTGATTAAATATCTCAACCATAACTTCTTTTAATTCTGCATTTTCTTCCCTTTTGGTATGCGCGCTTACATTATGCGGGAAAGGCATTTTAGTATGGTTTCCGGTTGCAGGTATCCGGGATTGACTGAGGCAGGTAAAGCCTCTGCTTAAGAGGTGTTTTGCCAGGTATTCCTGTTCTGTTTGTCCTGGTGTTGGGATTAACAAAGCCGTTCTGTTCAGATTTACCAAATCCATTAAGGTGGTATAACCAGGCCGGCAAATGATGTTCCGGGCTTTCAAAACAAGTGCTTCAAACGTTTTGTTATCGGGCAAAACATGTGTCTTTACATGAGGCAAAACGGGCATTGCCATAGCGCTGATTACCTGAAGCGTTCGAGGTGAGTCAGCATACAAAGCTGCAATCTTTTCAAATAATACCATGGGTTGGGGTTGCGGTCCAGATAAAATCAGCAGGTCGTATTCACCCTGAACTTCATCCAATTTCGCAGGTTTGAAGCGACTCAAAACACCGCAGAACCTGATTCTATTATCCAACAATTTGTTAACCGATAATGCCCCGCTTAAAGCTCTTTTGTCGTTTAAATCAGGAACCCACACATATTGAAATTGGCTGCAAAGTCCGGCAATGCGGTTTCGCAACACAGGTTGAAGGAATTTCAAAATTCCGGGTAAGCGAGGATTTAGCTGGTGACTAACCAACACATTTACACAGGAATTGGCATGTACGAAATAGCGGTTATCGGAAATGATAATATTTATTTCCTCGTTTTTTACCAATGCTTGTATGCGCGCATACGAACTCCGTTCTGATTTCAGTAATAACGGAAGCTGCAGGAGGATTTTTATCCACGCAGGAAGCGCCTTGCTATAAGCAGGAATGTATAATTCCTCTGAAAAATATTTTAAGTCCGGAAAGTCAATCTGAATTCGTTTAACAACCGTGTTGCTGCCGCAAACAATAACTTCGGCCCCGGCGTCCAGACAAGCTTGAATAACCGGAATACAACGCGTAGCGTGGCCCATCCCCCAGTCGAGCGGAGAAACAAGCACCTTGTATTTATTTGGGTTTTTAATGGGGTAAATTTAGGGGAAAGTAGAAAGGTAAAAGGGGAAAGGTAAAAGTAGAAAGTGAATCAGTTCTTGCTTAAGCGAAGCGAAAGCTTAGAACTGATTCATCCCGAGTGGAAGCCTTTATGGCTGGAACCTCGGGATAGTTATATTCTTACTAAATCGTAATAAAAGGAGCGAAGCGAAAGCTTAGAAATGATTCATCCCGAGTGGAAGCCTTTATGGCTGGAACCTCGGGATAGTTATATTCTTACTAAATCGTAATAAAAGGAG
>JAGQVC010000150.1 GCA_020438185.1 Bacteroidota bacterium | reverse complement strand
GTGATGCTTGCAGGTGACTCGTGAAGATGGTGTTTTTGTTCCTCGCTTCCCCGGAATTGCCCGTGAAAAGTAAGGAAGTAGAGACGGAACATGTAAAATGCCGTGAGCAAGGCACCACCAACACCTAAAATCCATAATACCGGATTGTGGTGCCAGGCAGCGGCTAAAATTTCATCTTTCGAGAAGAATCCCGCCAATGGTGGAAGTCCTGCAATTGCTATAGTTCCGATTAAAAACGTAAGGTGCGTTACCGGCAAAGCCGACTTAAGACCACCCATTTTGCGCATATCCTGCTCGCCCGACATGGCATGAATAACCGAACCGGAACCGAGGAATAAAAGCGCCTTGAAAAATGCATGAGTAAACAGATGGAAATAAGCTGCAGTATAGGCACCCAGCCCAAGCGCAAAGAACATATATCCAAGCTGAGAAACAGTTGAATAAGCCAGTACCTTCTTGATGTCGTTCTGTTTCAATCCGATTGTGGCTGCGAAAATGGCTGTAGCCAGTCCAACAATCATGATGATTTCCTGAGTGAAGGGAGCCAGAGTGAACAGCACATTGCTTCGAATAATCAGGTACACACCTGCGGTAACCATGGTTGCGGCGTGGATTAAAGCAGAAACCGGCGTCGGGCCTGCCATGGCATCGGGTAGCCAGGTAAACAGCGGAATTTGAGCCGATTTACCAATAGCTCCAATAAACAATAACAGGGTTGCGCTAACAACAATCGGGTCGCCCATGCTGATGCTTTCCGCCTCGAACATAATGCGGTTGTACTCAAGTGTGGAAAAACGCATAAACAGAAGGAAAATGCCCAGAAGTAACCCAAGGTCACCTATGCGGTTCATAATGAATGCCTTGTTTGCAGCCTTAGCGTATTCAGGGTTGGTATGCCAGAAGCCAATTAACAGGAATGAGCAAAGTCCAACACCTTCCCAGCCAATAAACAGCATCAGGTAATTGCTGCCCATAACAAGCATAAGCATGAAAAAGACGAACAGGTTGAGGTAGGCGAAAAACCGGTTAAAGCCTTCGTCGCCATGCATATAGCCGGCAGAATACACATGAATGAGGAAACCAACTCCGGTAATAACCAGCATCATCATCAGCGAGAGCTGATCGAGCTGAAAGCTGAAGTTAACAGAGAACTTCCCGATACTCATCCATTCCATCAGAAGAATCCGGATTGCTTCGGGTTCGGTGGCTGATGCAAATGGGATGAAAATACCCAGAGTGATTATAAAAGGTATCAGAATAGCAACCGAAGCAATAGATGCAAGTACTTTTTCGGGTAGCTTTTTTCCGGCAAAAATGCTGATGATAAATCCTGCCAGAGGCAGGGCAGGTATGAGCCAGGCAAATTTTTCCATCACGAACAGCTTACCATTTTAAGTTTCTTAATGCATTTATATCTGTGGACCGTATGTTTCGGTAAATCATTACCAGAATGGCCAGACCCACAGCAACTTCGGCCGCAGCAACCACCATGATAAAGAAAACAAACACTTGTCCCGACTGGTCGCCGTTGAAGCGCGAGAATGCCGCAAGCAACACATTTACAGCGTTAAGCATGAGCTCAACAGACATGAAAATGACGATGAAATTCCTTCTGTAAAGCACTCCCATCACACCGATGGAAAAAAGCACGGCGCTCAGAAATAAATAATGCTGAATGCCAATCTGGTTAAATGATGCAGTTAATTCTTCCATGTTAATCGTTTACATGTTTTTTTGCCAGAATTACAGAACCAACCATGGCAGTGATGAATAAAACGGAAGCCACTTCAAAGGGAAGCAGGAAATCGGTGAACAAGACTTTACCAACACCTTTTGCGGTACCAAACGATTCTGAAATGATTGCGGGTGGCTGGTTGGCATATCCCTGCAGCGAAGCTGCCAGGATGATCATTAACAGGGAACCTGAAAGAACAGCAGCTGCTTTTAAATAAACCGGCTTATGCGGCTCGGTTTCCTTGTTCAGGTTAAGCAACATGATTACAAACAGGAACAAAACCATAATTGCTCCGGTGTACACAATCAGGTTAACTGCTGCCAGAAAATGAGCATCCAGCAGAATGTAATGACCGGTAATTGAAAAGAAACAGATAACCAGCCAGAGCACACTGTAGATTGGATTTCTGGAAAACACGACCAGCAGTGCGGAACTGATGGTAAGTGTGGCAAGTATTAGAAATGCTATGGGACTCATGAATGTGTTGCGGGCGCGAAAATACCTAAATTAATATGAATGAACTCATGATTCAGCGATCCTGACGTTTGGTTATGTCGATTCGCTTTGTTTCTTCCACTCCTTCAACCAGTCTGTCCTTTCCCCAGATAAAATCTTCGCGCTCGTAACTGGCAGGCGCTATTTCCTTAGTCAGGAAAATTGCTTGTTTTGGACAAGCTTCCTCGCAGAGACCACAGAATATGCAGCGCAGCATATTGATTTCGTAAATGGCAGCGTACTTTTCTTCACGATAAAGGCCTTCTTCACCTTTCTTTCTTTCGGCAGCAACCATGGTAATTGCCTCAGCCGGACAGGAAACAGCACACAAACCGCAGGCGGTGCAGCGTTCCGCGCCTTTTTCGTCGCGTTTAAGCACGTGTCTTCCGCGGTAAACCTCACTGAATTCACGCGTTTGTTCCGGGTATTTT
Source organism: Bacteroidota bacterium (assembly GCA_020438185.1). GTDB lineage: Bacteria > Bacteroidota > Bacteroidia > M30B66 > M30B66 > M30B66. The sequence continues at coordinate 2,581 of JAGQVC010000150.1, read as the reverse complement.
GTGGTTGCCGGTCGCATAAAAAAGTGTTTCAGTGTAACTGCCATACCCTTAATAACAGCAGGTAAATATGCAGCCTCCATAGCTGTCATATTTTTATCCGAAACTACCTTCGATCTGTTGGTTAGTTGCATGTTGTACTTTAATTAATTGCCTGTTAACAGAATTACCAGACCAGTTACAAATACATTGAGCAAAGCCAGCGGAATCATCCATTGCCAGCCCAGTTTCATTAGCTGATCGTAGCGGAATCTTGGAATTGTCCAGCGAATCCACATGAATACGAAAATGAAGAAGAATATCTTCAGGAAGAATACAAACACACCAATAATGGTTATTGCATTCTGTGAAAGGCCCAAACTATCCATAAAAGGGAAATTGTAACCTCCAAAATAAAGACTTGCCATAAATGCCGATGAAATAAACATGTTGATGTATTCGGCAAACATGTAGAACCCAAGCTTCATGGATGAGTATTCGGTATGATAACCACCAACGAGTTCGGCTTCACATTCGGGCAAATCGAAGGGCGTTCTGTTGCACTCGGCAAAGGCACAAATAATGAAAAGCAGGAATCCAAATGGCTGGTAAAACACGTTCCAGTTCATACCATGTTGCTGATCAACAATTTCCTTGAGGCTAAGCGTGCCGGTCATCATTATCAGCGCGATTAGCGCTAAACCCATACTAAGCTCGTAGCTAATCATTTGCGATGATGCACGAACGGCTCCCAGAAGTGAATATTTGTTGTTGGAAGCCCAGCCCCCAATCATAATTCCGTAAACGCCCAGCGAAACCACAGCAAACACATACAACACCCCAATGTTTAGGTCGGCAACCTGAAGTGAAATATCTCTTCCGGCAATCTGCAGCGTGCCGCCCCATGGAATTACCACCGAAGTCATCAGCGCGGTTAGCATTGAAATGCCCGGACCAATGATGAAGAGGAATTTATCGGAAGTATTCGGGATAATTTCTTCCTTGAAGAAGAACTTTCCGGCATCAGCCAGAGGCTGAAGAATACCGAAAGGACCCGCGCGATCGGGACCTACACGATCCTGCATAAATGCTGCAACCTTACGTTCGGCGTAAGTGCTGTAAGTTGCGATAAGCAATGTGATGGCAAAAGCCACAAAAGCAATAACTGTCTTATCTAAAAGAAACAACATTTCCATATCAGCTCAGTTGTTTGTTTGGAAGAGTTTGAGGTGATGCCACAAATTTGGTCCCCGATTCATACTGATTCTGGGAAATAACACTGTGGCGGTCAATTTTTCTTGGGCCTTCTTCAACCCAGTCTTTCACGTCTTTTTTATCGAAGCGGCAAGTGTTGCAAATCCATTCGTCCACTTCGCCCCACTGGTCTTTTCGTCCCGTTACACGGTAAATTTCGTTTCCGTACTTCCAAATCACGGCTTTGCCGGAACATTTATCGCAATCGCGGTGTGCGTCGTATGGTTTCAGGAACCAAACACGACTTTTAAAACGGAAAGTCTTGTCGGTTAAGGCACCAACCGGACAAACATCAATCATATTGCCCGAGAATTCATTCTCGATTGCGTTTTCAATGTATGTGGAGATTTCGGCAACATCGCCCCGGTTGATTACACCGTGCACGCGGCCCGGAGTAAGCTGATCGGCAACTTTCACACAGCGGTAGCAAAGAATACAGCGCGTCATGTGAAGCTTGATTTTATCCCCGATATCAATTTTATCGAAAGTGCGGCGGTCAAATTCGTAACGGCTGTAGCTGCGGCCATTGTCGTACGAAAGATCCTGAAGGTGACATTCGCCGGCCTGATCACAAATCGGACAATCAAGCGGGTGGTTAATCAGAAGAAACTCCACAACACCCTTGCGGGCTTCAACCACCTCGGGAGAAGTGTAATTCTGAACTTCCATACCATCCATTACCGTGGTGCGACAGGATGCAACCAGCTTCGGCATCGGTCTGGGATCTTTTTCAGAACCTTTCGAAACCTTAACCAGGCAGGTACGGCAGTATCCGCCTGAGGTCTTTAGTTTTGAATAATAACACATGGCAGGAGGCGCCACCTCTTTGCCAATCATGCGCGCAGCCTGCAGGATGGTCGTCCCCGGCGGCACTTCTATAGTTTTATTATCTATGGTGACTTTAAACAGTTCCATGACAGAATTTCATTAAGCAGTTACAGCCGGTCTTACCGGCATAATTGGTTCACGATACCCGTGTTTAGGGTCTTTCACTTTATCGCCGTGTTTCACGTGGTATTCAAACTCGTGACGGAAGTGACGGATTGCTGCAGCAACCGGCCAGGCAGCCGCATCGCCCAGCGGGCAAATGGTGTTTCCTTCAATCTTTCCGGCAACTTCAACCAGCAGGTCAATATCGTCGGTATTTCCCATGCCTTTTTCAAGGCGATGAAGCACTTTTTCCATCCAGCCGGTTCCTTCGCGGCATGGACTGCATTGTCCGCAACTTTCGTGGTGGTAAAAACGGGAGAAATTCCAGGTGTTGCGAACAACACATTGGTGCTCGTCGTACACAATAAAACCTCCCGAACCCAGCATGGAGCCTGTCGCAAAGCCGCCGTCGGAAAGCGAT
>JAGQVC010000149.1 GCA_020438185.1 Bacteroidota bacterium | reverse complement strand
CAATACCATTCTGAGGTCGTAATATCCAGTGATTTTCTTCAGGAAAATACACCAGTTTGCTTTTTATTCCCTTCAGTTGCAATACCTGAAAGGCTTCAAAACCCTGCCCCTCAGGTACTCTAAAGTCTTTGCCTCCATGAAGGATTAACATCGGAGTGTTCCATTTATCCACTTTGCTGCTCGGATCAAATTCTTTATAGCTCTTTTGAGCAGCCGCATTCTGTGCATCCCAGTATGGTCCTCCTATGTCGAAATTGGTAAAAAACACCTCTTCGGTAGTGTTGTACATGCTTTTCAGGTTAAATACGCCAGCATGAGCTATAAAGGTCTTAAAGCGGCCTTCGTGAATCCCTGCAAGATTATATACTGAATATCCGCCATAACTGGCACCGATGCAGCCCAGGCGACTTTTGTCAACATACGATTCAGCCGAAACAGCATCAATCGCACTCAAATAGTCACGCATGGATTGACCTCCCCAATCTTTGGAAATGGCTTCGTTCCAGCGTACACCGAATCCCGGAAGTCCTCTTCTGTTGGGTGCAACAACAATATAACCCCTCGCTGCCATCAGCTGGAAATTCCAGCGGAAAGAATAAAACTGAGATACCTCCGACTGAGGACCACCCTGACAATAAAGCAAGGTTGGGTATTTTTTATCGGCTCTGAAATCAGGAGGGAAAATAACCCAAACCATCATGTCTTTACCGTCGGTGGTTTTAACATAACGTCTTTCAATTTTACTCATGCTCACTTTAGCATATTTGTCGTCATTAGCATGACTGAGTTGTTTTAACTCTCCTGATTTTAAATTATAGGAATATATTTCGGAGGCATGATTCATATCCATTTTATTAAGGATAAGCATCTCTCCGCTTTGGCCAACAATTCCGCTAATATCAAAATCGCCTTTTGTTAACTGCTTAACAACAGGCAACTTTTTGGTTTTTCCCGGATAATCGACAACAAACAGTTGTTTAGTGCCGTCAACAGGAGCTGTAAAAAATATTTCTTTCCCGTTTGGGTTCCAGATGAATGAGCTAACTGTTCCGTCCCATTTAGCGGTCAGGTTCATTTCTCCGGCCGGCCCCATCACTTTAATATCATTTTTATCGCTTTCATAGCCGTCCCGGGCCATACTTAGCCAGGCCAAAGTACCCGTTGAACTAAACATGGGCGACATGTCATATCCTTTGTTTGATTCCGTTAGATTCACTGTGCTTCCGGATGCAAGATCATATTCATACAAATCGGTATTGGTGCTGATAGCGTATTCGGTTCCGGCTTTTTTCTTGCAAACGTAGATAACCTTACTTCCATCATTGTTCCAGATGTAATCCTCATCACCTCCAAATGGAAGTTGAGGGCAGTCATAGGGTTCATTGCCAATTAAATCGGTCGCTTTTGTGCCGCTTTTTTCAACAACAAAAACATGTCTGTAATTGCCGTCTCTCCAGGTATCCCAATGCCTGTAATCCAGACTGCCGTATATTTTTACATTGCTTGCATTCATGTCAGGATAAACTTCACTCCCGGCTACTTTCGCAAGTTTTACTGCTCTTTCTTCCAGTACCAGCTTTCCGTCCGGGCTCAGATTTTTGTCTTTCAAGAGACTTCCTACGGAATCCAGTTTACTTGCCTCGCCGCCCGAAATGGGCAGAATATAAAGTTCTGATTTAAACTTATTTTCTTCGACATCAGGCGTGGAAACTTTATAAATAACTGATTTGCCATCAACTGTTATCCCGAGTGCGGAAACTCTTCCCAGGGACTGAAGCAACTCCGGGCTCATGGGTGCTTGTGCAAATCCAAGTCCGCATAAAATTGAAAGGACAAAAAACAGATTCAGCTTTTTCATAAAAAATTGATTTTGAGGCGGTGAAAATAAGGAATGCAGAGCTATTATTACATAGTTATGCCTTCTACTATTCAAATTATTAATATTTTCAAACTTTAGGCAACCCGTTAATTATGAATTATCTATTTCTAATTCACAATATCCGAACTCAGTCGCCTGAGATTATTATTTCCCTGTAATCTGTAGCATTCTGCGGTAGATGAAGTCATCCGAACTGCACACCAGAATTAGAGCGTCTTCGCTGTTTTCAATTAATTTGATTCGCATTTGTTGATTGCCAGGTTTATAAGTTGTTGTGAAATTAACTTGCTGACCTAACAAGTTATAAATTTCAATTTTATAATGCTCTTTTATTCCTGAAACGTAGAATATATCACTTGCAGGCTGAGGAAAGACGCTAATTTCAAAATCTGCCAAGTCTTCTACCCCAACCGCTGAGTTGGACGTACTCTCAAACTCTTCCATGCACGTTCCCGCATCCGCAGCTATGCAGGTTACAGACATTGGTCTGTCGGCTGGTATGCATGCAAGAGAATTTCCATTTCCCTCTAGAATTGTTGGTCCGCCTGAAATTTCCGTAACAGACCAGATAAAGCTGTAAGGCGGCGAACCACCGGATACATGTGGTGTTGCAGTCCAGGTTTCAACGCAGCTTCCTGTTCCGTTAAAATACTCGAATGAAATGCTGTCTACTGAAAAAACAGGCGGATCTGTCAGGGTTACCTCAAGCGTATCATAACAGATTGATCCGGCCTCGGCAGAAATAGTAGCTATATAATTGCCCTGCGCCAGATTGTTGATGCTTAATCCGGTTGAGCCTTGTGACCAATCAACCTGTACATTCGACAGTGCAGCAAAGGGAATTATTTCTATATATCCGTTTGCATCTCCGGCACAGCCGGGATTGATACTTATAATATCTTCGGCAACATGTTCAAAAACCTGCACTATCACAGGTTCAGCTTCAATTGAAAATGTTCCGTCAAAAACCACCAGAGAAACGGTGTCGCTTGAGTTGACCCAAATGGTTCGCGTAGTATCTCCGGTGCTCCACAGATACGATTCCCATTCGCCCCCGTCAAGTAGAACCTGAGAACCGGGACAGAACGAAAGAGATCCGGTTAAAACCGCAATTTCATTTGTAAGTGACGAGCCTTCCTGTAATACAATTGATTCATTTATGTCTACATCAAAATAAACATCGATGTGCCCGGAAGGCCATTTCAATATAAGCGAATCAATTTCGGTTTCCGAGCCCAATCCAAAATGTTGCCACTGAGTATTCTGTGAAATGTATTGTTCACCGCATAGTGTATATCGGTATTGATTACCGGAAGGCGTGTATAATTCCATTCGCACACCTACGCCATCCCTGTTGGAAATAACACCTTTCGGCATTATTCGAAGATAATTGTTGCTGTGTTCATTGTTAATCCAAACTCCGGTACCAAGTGGTGCCTGACTGTGAGTGAGTAAATCTGGGGCACCATCATTATTAAAATCAGCTCGTGCCAGAGAATTTGTTGTTCCCAGATAATCCCCAAAGCCGGCATCAAACTGCCACTCAAACCCATTCTGCGTGTTACGCAGTAAATAATTCTCTCCAATATTTGTTTCCAGAATGTCATACAATTCCGTCCCAACATACAAATCCTGCCAGCCATCATTGTCATAATCCAGCCAGGTTGAACCCCACGAGTATTGAAATAACCTGACTCCTAATTCCCCGGAAACTTCCTGAAAATAATTCAACTCAGAAAACCTGAACAATCGGTTCCCTGTGAATGGTGTATTTGTGAAATAAATGTCGTAACGCCCGTCATTGTCATAATCGCCCACAGTCGCGCACATAGAACAAATGAAATAGGTGAAATTTGTTTGGTTTGTGAAATTCGTAAACTGACCATTACCATTATTCCGGTAAACCAGATTTGTGAATGCTTCCCGGTCATTTGCTATTATTAAATCCGGATCCAAATCAAAATCATAATCAAGCCAAACCCCCTGAAACGTTGGCGCATGCTCATTGGCAATTCCTGCAGAAAGATTAACCATGGAGAATGTGAAATCACCATTGTTTTTGTAAAGCATATCAGTTCCGGCGGGAGCCGTATCCCAATTGTAATTCGCGACATATAAATCGAGGTCACCGTCCAGATCAAAATCCCCCCAGTTTAACCCATATCCCCAATGGTCTTCCGATTGAATAATTCCACTTTGTGCAGTAACATCTTCAAATACAAAATCTCCATTGTTTCTGTACAATCTTGGTCCTCCTTCATAAATATTAAATGCCAGATCCTTATCCGAATCATTGTCAATATCAACCCAGGTTACCATCATAATGGTGTCCTGAAGGTCTATGCCTTCAAAATAAACCCGTGTAAATGATTCTCCTTGATTATTCTGAAAAAACATAGGCAATGAATCTATGGCAAGCACAGTTATGTCATCGTAACCGTCCTCGTTCCAGTCGAATGCGCTGCAACCGCTGCCCTGGACACCGGTTGCAAATACATTTATTCCAAATTCCTGAGCTTTATTTACAAAAGTCTGACTATATCCGGCTGCAGCCGAAACCAATACTATTAATGCAGTTAAAAAACGATGCAATTTTTTGACTCTCCTCAAACCTTTCATGCTGGCTAAAAATTCTCGCAGCGTGAAAATAAGAATAAGTTTTGAAAATCTGCTTAGGCGTTCGGAAATTCTACTTCCTGCTAAAGTTTGGGAGCGCAGGTTTTTTGAAGCTGATAAGGTAAACACCGGTAAAAACCAGAATAGCAGACAGAATTTTTGAAAAGTCAATCTCATCCTTTCCCCAGGCAATGGCGATAATTGCTGCAAGGAAGGGCTGTAAATAAATATAACTGCTCACCACACTTGCATTTACCTGGGTTAATCCATACGCATTTAGTAGATAAGCCAAAAAGGTGGTTCCAACAATAATGAAAGCCAGGCCGGCAAAGCCAAAAGCCGGTATAGATGTCCAATTCACTTGACTTGCCTCCCTATAACCGGCAGGAATTACAAAAACGAACCCGATTGCAAATACATAGAACATAACTGTTCCCAGATTGTATTTTTTCATGAGAGGTCTTACCAAAACTAAATAAACAGCGTATGATGCGGCGTTTATTAAGATCAAAATATTTCCAAGAAAATCATATCCAACTGGCACAATCGATGGGCGCTGCAAAATTAGAATGACAGCCCCGGTCATACCTAATGCGATACCGGCAATTTTGTAGAAGGTTATTTTTTCTTTTGCAATTAATGCGGCTGCAACAACTACCAGCAAGGGGTTTGCTGTTAAAATAATTGCAGCTTCAATCGGGGTTGTCATACTCAATCCTTTAAAAAAGCATAACTGATTTATTGCCACACCCGATAAGCCGCAAAGCAGAAATCTCAAGCGGTCACCTTTCT
>JAGQVC010000014.1 GCA_020438185.1 Bacteroidota bacterium | reverse complement strand
AACGGGCTGCAGCAGGTCCTTTCTAACCGGATTACCGCTGAGGACGATTTTAGAGGCCGGGAAGAATTTCTCCATTCCCGGATATGCCACGCAAATGGTGTTTACCCGCTTGCCAAGCACTTTATTGGTGATACCCGCATACGAATTTTGCTCCTGAATGAGAGTTGGAACATTTTTACGGGACGCCATATAAAGCAATGCTCCTGAGGCGTAGCCACCAACGCCTATAGCAACAGCAGGTTTGAAATCATCTACAATCTTGCCTGCACGACGCAATGCTTTTAACAGTACAAAAGGCAGAGTAAGATTCTTCGGACTCAGCTTACGCTGGATTCCGCGAATATCCAACCCAATAATTTTGTAGCCGGCGGCCGGAACTTTTTCCATTTCCATTTTACCGTTTGCTCCAACAAACAATATCTCGGCATCGGGGTAGGTTTCCCTGAGTGCGTTAGCAATGGCTACGGCCGGGAAAATATGTCCGCCGGTTCCACCGCCCGAAAGAATGAACTTAGGCTGTTTCAAGTTCACCTCCTTTCTCTTTCTTGCAAAAACGACTAACACTCAGTATGATTCCAATGGAAATACTGGTAAACCAAACCGAAGTTCCACCCATGGAAACAAGCGGCAATGGCTGTCCGGTTACCGGAAACAGGTTTACGGCAACTGCCATGTTGATTAATGCCTGAAATACCAGCATTAGTCCGCACCCGAGTGCGAGCAGGGTTGCAAAGGTTTGCGGACTGTATCGCAACATTGACACGATGCGATACAGCAGAATGATGTACAATAAAACAAGCAGAATGCCTCCGAAAAGGCCGTATTCTTCAAGAATGATGGCAAAAATGAAATCCGAATACGATTGCGGTAAGAAGTTTCTTTGAGTGGAATTGCCCGGTCCAACGCCGATTACACCTCCGCTGGCAATGGCAATTTTAGCGTGTTCTGCCTGGTAATTCGATTGTGAATCGCCTTTGCTGAAATTCTCAACACGGGCTTTCCAGGTTCCGATCCTTCCCGGCAGATTCATGTTAAGCGCGATTACAATAAATAGTGAAAAGGCAATGATGCCGCTGCCTACGAGAATAAGAATGTATTTAAGATTCACTCTTCCGATAAAAAGTATGATGAGTGAAGTCATAAACAGGATTGCAGCTGTTGAGAAGTTGGCGGGTAGAATGAGTCCGCAAACAATTGCGATCGGAATCATGAGAGGGATAAAACCTTCCTTAAAATCTTTAATCGTTTCCTGTTTTCTGGATAGCAATCTTGCGAGATACATAATCAGGGCAAGCTTGGCCACATCCGAACTTTGGAATGTTAGATTAATGATTGGCAGTGTAATCCAGCGGCTACCCTGGTTAAGATTGGTACCCGTAAATAGTGTTATGGCAAGTAGTGGTACTGCTATAAACAAGAGGATTTGCCCCAGTCTGGAAAAGACCTTGTAATTGAACAAATGCGTCATGTACATTAGAAAAATACCACTCAGGACAGTGAATGCGTGTTTAATCAGGTAATGTTCCGTGTTACCACCCTGTTCGGTATATGCAAGTTTCCCGGTCGAGCTGTAAACAGCAAGCACCGAAATACTCGAAAGCAGCAGCACAACGATCCAGATGCTGCGGTCTCCTTTTACATATATTTTGGGAGTGGTCATGGTTTGATTAAAGCTCTCTTACCGCCTTTTTAAATTGTCTTCCGCGATCTTCGTAGTTTTCGAAAAGGTCGAAACTTGCACAGGCAGGCGAAAGCAGGACTGAGTCTCCTTTTTTGCCAAGCAGGTATGCCGCCTTAACTGCCTCTGCGGCACTATGTGTATCAATAATATGTTCGACCATTCCCTGAAATGCTTCATGAATGCGTTGGTTTTCCTTGCCAAGGCAAACAATGGCTTTAACCCGCGAAGCAACAAGCTCGCTCAGCATCGAATAATCGTTGCCTTTATCAACCCCGCCTGCAATCCAGATTACAGGAGTGTTCATGCTTTCAAGCGCATACCAGGTTGAATTTACATTAGTGGCTTTTGAGTCGTTAATGAATTCAATGCCATGCACTTTGGTCACGAATTCGAGGCGATGCTCGATGTTCTCAAAATCCATGAGGCTTTCGCGAACAACATCCTTCCTGATGTCGAGAACGCGAGCTGCGATTCCTGCTGCCATAGAGTTGTATTGATTGTGTTTGCCCTGAAGGGCCAGGTCGAAAATGGACATAGTAAATGGATCGTTTATGTTGAAATGAATAGTTTCGGTTTGGATGTAAGCTCCCTGTTGAATTTCCGCTGAAAGCGAAAAAGGGAATTTTTGTACCCGGTCTTTGCGCGATTCAAGCGTTTCTGTAATTACCGGGTCATCGTAGCAGTATATAAATGCATCCTGTTCAGTCATATTCTGCAGAATGCGGAATTTTGAATAGATATAGTTGCTAAAGCGGTAGTCGTACCTGTCCATGTGGTCAGGAGTGATGTTTAGCAGTACCGCGATATCGCTTTTGAATTCGTACATGCCATCCAGCTGAAAGCTGCTTAGCTCAATTACATAAACCTCACGATTATCCAATGCGACCTGACGTGCGAGACTTTTACCCACATTGCCCGCAAGCCCTACATTAAGTCCGGCTTTTTTGAGAATATGGTAAGTGAGCAGCGTAGTTGTTGTTTTGCCATTGGTACCCGTGATTGTGATATGTCTGGCCTGAGAATATTTACCTGCAAACTCAATTTCAGATATCACATGTATTCCGCGCTTGCGGGCTTCGGTTACAACAGGAGCAGAATCAGGTATTCCCGGAGATTTAATTAGGAGGTCAGAACCCAGAATGCGCTCGAGGCTGTGTTGCTGCTCTTCAAACTCAATAGCGTATTGGTTTAACTCATCCCTGTATTGCTCACGGATTTTACCCATGTCTGAAACGAACACATCCCAGCCTCTGAGCTTGCCCAGAATGGCAGCCCCAACGCCGCTTTCGGCGCCTCCGAGTATACTGAGCTTTTGTGTTTTATCTGACATTTTTATCGCATCTTAAGTGTTACCATGGTAAGTACAGCCAGTGCAACGCCTACAATCCAGAAGCGGGCAACGATTTTTGATTCGTGGAAACCAAGTTTTTGGTAATGGTGGTGAAGTGGAGCCATCTTAAAGATTCTGCGCCCTTCGCCATATTTCTTCTTGGTGAACTTGAAATAACTAACCTGCAGCATCACGCTCAGATTCTCCACAAGGTAAATCCCGCAAAGAATTGGAATAAGCAGTTCCTTTCGAAGAGCAATTGCAACAACTGCCACAATTCCGCCAATGGCGAGACTGCCGGTGTCGCCCATGAAAATCTGCGCAGGGAATGAGTTGTACCAAAGAAACCCAACACAAGCGCCAACAAAGGCACTCATGTACACCACTATTTCACCCGAATCGGGTATGTACATAATGTTGAGGTAATCGGCAAAAATTAGGTTACCCGAAACGTACGCGAAAATGGCCAGCACAAATCCGATTATACCTGTGGTTCCGGCCGCCAGGCCGTCCAGACCATCAGTCATGTTCGCACCGTTCGAAACCGCAGTTATGATGAAAATAACCACCGGAATGAAAATGAGCCATGCCCATTTCTCGTAGCCATCGCCCAGGAATGAAAGCGGTTTGGCGTAATTAAATTCGTGGTTCTTTACGAATGGAATAGTTGTGATTGGTGCCTTTGCGTCTACAAACTTCGCTGTCCTCTCTGATATGTCGGCAGGCTCTGCTGCAATGGCAACATCGGTCCCAACAATTTGCCGTCTTATTGTAACGTCGGGATGGAAATACAACATAGAACCGACAATGAGCCCAATCCCAACCTGACCCACAATTTTGAATTTGCCTGCAAGGCCTTCCTTATTCTTTTTGAAAACTTTAATGTAATCATCAAGGAACCCGATTAAGCCAAGCCAGATGGTCGAAATAATCAGGATCAGGATGTACACATTATGCAAGCGGGCAAACAGTAGAGTGGGAATCAGGATGCAGGCCAGAATGATCAAACCTCCCATGGTTGGGGTTCCCTGCTTGCTCATTTGTCCGTGCAGACCCAGATCGCGGATAATCTCACCTACTTGTTTAAGCTGCAGAAAAGCAATGATTCGTTTACCAAGCACCATCGAAATGAGCAGGGAAACAATCAAAGCGAGCGAAGCTCTGAATGAAAGAAACTGAAATAGTCCGGCACCGGGAAAATCAAAATGTTTGTCGAGGTATTCAAATAGGTAATAGAACATCAGCTTCCCTGGAGATTAAAGGTTTGTTTTACTTCCTGGAGATCATCGAAAGGATATTTTACCCCATTGATTTCCTGATATTTTTCGTGACCCTTGCCGGCAATAAGTATAATGTCGCCCGATGCGGCAAGTGCGCAAGCCGTGCGTATAGCCTCGCGGCGATCTGTTATAGAAAGGGTTTTTTTGTAATGAACACCGTCAATTCCGGCTGCCATCTGCGCAATGATGCTTTCCGGGTCTTCACTCCTCGGATTATCTGAAGTGAGAATTACCCGGTTGCTCAGTTCTGCTGCTATTGAAGCCATTTCAGGGCGTTTGCCGGCATCACGGTCGCCTCCGCATCCAACAACAGTTATTACCTGTTCATTTCCGGTGCGGATTTCCTTAATTGTTTCAAGTACATTTTTTAGCGCATCGGGTGTATGCGCGTAATCAACAATTGCTGTTATCCCTTCGGGTGATTTTATATGCTCGAAACGACCTTCAACACTGCGTAATTTGCTCAGAAAAGTAAGCACGCGTACTTTGTCCTGACCAAGCAATACCGCCGTGGAATAAACAGCAGTAAGATTGGATGCATTAAAGGTGCCGATAAGCGGCGTGTAAACTTCTTTATCATCGATGCGAAGCATCATGCCTTCAAAATCTTTTTCCAGAATCTTGAAGCTGAAATCGGCCGCCTGGCTTTTACCATAGAATTTCTTGCGCGCACGGGTGTTCTCAGCCATTTCGCGTCCATGCGGATCATCTGCATTAAACAATGCAAAGGCATCTTCCTTTAAATGATTGAAGAACTTTTGTTTGGCTTCGAAATAGTTCTCGAATGTGATATGATAATCCAGATGATCCCGGGTGATGTTTGTGAAAACGCCACCAGTGAATTCTGTACCTGCAATTCGTTGCTGGTCAATGGCATGTGAGCTTACTTCCATAAAGGCATGGCTGCAGCCGGCTTTAACCATTTCGTCGAGCAGCTTTTGCAGCATCACCGGGTCTGGCGTAGTATGCGTTGAAGGAGAAATTTCCTGCCCGATAATGTTCCTAACCGTTGAAATGAGCCCCGATTTGTAACCGAGGTTACTATATAATTGATGAAGCAAAGTGGTAATGGTAGTTTTGCCATTTGTCCCGGTTACTCCAATCAGTTTCAGTCTAGCCGAGGGATTGTCATAAAAATTAGCCGCAGTCACTCCAAGTGCCTTTGCGGAGTCGCCAACAACAACCCAGGTAATTTTTTCGCTGCGTGTTTCGGGTAAAGTCTCGCAAATAATTGCGATTGCACCTTTTTCAACCGCCGAATCAATAAACGCATGTCCATCGGTGGTATAACCCTTAACAGCAACAAACAAACTGTCTCTGGTCACTTTTCGCGAATCTGCAGTTATCGACGTAATAGCGAGATTGGTTGATCCATGCACTTCAACAGCGCCTGCCTTATATAATATGTCTTTCAGCAGTCTCATGCCAGTTCAATCAAAATCACCATGTTTTTATTCACTTTGGTTCCGGGTCGCACCGACTGGGTTTTAACCTGTCCGCGGCCATTCACGCGTACCTTCATTCCCTTGTTTTCGAGCATGTACAGTGCATCGCGCAATCCCATTCCTCTTACATCTGGCACTTCGTCTTTATCGCCCGAAAGGGCCGAAAAAGCAATCTTGTCTTTTTCCTGCGAAACAGTAAACCAGTTCGACTGTCCCTCTGTTTGCACCTGAACGCCTGTTTGCGAGGCAATCTTCTTCACGTCATCTCTGTGCACGCAGCGTTTTTGAGTGTGCAGGCCTGCGGCCGATGCCAACTGGAAATCAAATTCATTTTCGGCATTCTGCATGTCCAGACTTTTTGCATATACCTTATCGGCAACGCCTTTAAAAATTGGTCCTGCAACCAGATTTCCATAGTAAACCGAACTGTTTGGAGCGCTTACCACCACAATACAGGAGTATTTCGGCTTGTCAGCCGGAAAATAACCCACGAATGAAGCCTGGTAGCGTCTTACGCCGTCTTTTACATACCCGCCGCTTTCGTATGCAATCTGGGCTGTTCCGGTTTTACCGGCAATTTTGAAAAAGGGGTTTCTCAGATTTTTCGCTGTACCATCTTCCACAACACTTTCAAGCAATGGCTTGAGCTGGTCGATGGTTTTTTGAGAACAGATTGACTCTTTAATTACTACAGGTTCAAATTTTTCCACAACCTGGCCGCGGTGCATAATTTCTTCTACAAACTGAGGCTTCACCATTTTGCCATTATTCGCCACGGCATTGTAAAATGCAAGAATCTGCAAAGGTGTCAGACGTGTTTCATATCCTATTGACATCCAGGGCAGGGTAGTTCCGTACCAGTTGGATTCACCCGGAGTTTTTACAAGTGGCTCGCGTTCACCGGCAATATCAAGTCTGTGAGGCTTATCGAGTCCGAAACTTTTTATGCGGTCAACGAATTTTCCAGGGTTTTTTGAATATCCACGGTGTACAGCTTGCGAAATGGCTGTATTGGAAGAGAGCCTGAAAGCATCGGCCAATGTTATTTTGCCATAACCACCTTCATGTGAATCTTTCATGCGGCGGTTATCAAACATAACAACGCCACCATGTGTGTCGTAAACATCGGCCGGTGAGGCCAAACCATCTTCAAATAAGGCCATTAGTGAAGCCAGTTTGAAGGTCGAGCCCGGTTCGGTACCCGCGCCAATCGCATAATTGTAGTTTTCGTAATACGAAGAGTCCTTGGTGCGCCCCAGGTTCGCAATTGCTCTGATATAGCCGGTTTCCACTTCCATTAACACCACACAACCATGTTCTGCATTGTGCTTTTGAAGCTGGTGCATCAGCTCGGCTTCAGCAACATCCTGTATCGCTACATCTATCGTTGTTACAATGTCGTTTCCTTCTTTTGGCTCAATTCCGGCGTCACCGCCGATTGGCCTCCAAACTCCTCCTGAGATTTTTTCAACCAGCTGCTTGCCGTCAACACCCTTCAGGTATTCGTTGTAGGCTCCTTCAATTCCAATAGAAAGAACGTTTTTATCCTTGTTTTTCTCCGTATCCCTGTACGTTCCCAGTGTTCGGGAAGCAAGATGTCTGAAAGGCATCTCGCGTCGGGTGCTGCTTTCTACAATCATTCCTCCCCGGTTTCTGCCGTAGCGCAGAATTGGGAAAGTTTTCATGAGTTTTAGGGTATTGTACTTAATGCCTTTTCGCAACAGGAAGTAGCGGTTTTCTGCTTTTCTTTCCCGGCGCAGCCGTGATGAATACTCGGCGGCAGTTTTATCTTTAAAGGCGTTCGCCATGCAAATGGCAAGCGAGTCAACTTCTTTATCAAATACCTTATCCAGATATTCCGCCTTAAGGTCAAGCCTTACATCATAAATAGGCAGGGAAGTAGCCAGCAAACTTCCATCGGTTGAATAAAGATTTCCGCGTGCCGCGGGAATAGTCCTGAAACGAATGGTTTGATTCTCTTTCTTGGTAAGCCAGTAATCGCGGTTAAGCACAGCAATGCTGAAAGCCTTTCCCAGAATAATGATTCCGAAAAAGGCTGCAAGAATAAAAATGAATCTTGCCCTAACGATTATGTCTTTTGATTCTTTCACTTACGCGAAACTTCCTGACGGGGAACAATAATTTTATGAGGGGGTGTTTTTGCTTCGTGTAAATCGAGAGCTGCAACTCTTTCGGCAACCTGACTCTGATTGGAGAGGAACATCAAATCCGATTTCATCGAGATGTACTCACTGTGAAGTTCCTTCAGTTCTTTCTCAACATTTGCGGTATTCCTAATGGTTCGTTCGGCGCTGTATGAATTGGCGATGTACAAGCCGATAAGCAATAGCGTGAACAGGCCAAATGCCATATTCCCCGGTTTGGCAATCGATTCAAGCAAAGTGCCGTCAACCAGCGTGTGCAGTGCGGTTGAAACAGGTCCCGGTTTGGATTTTGGCTTGGCAGACTCTTTTTCTGCCTGGTTTTTAAGTCTGTTCATCTGTTCTATACTTTTTCCGCAACCCTTAGCAAAGCGCTTCGGGCACGGGTGTTTTGCGATATTTCCTCTTCCGGAGGCCTTACAGGTTTGCGTGTTATAGCTTTGAAGGGTACACTGCTTCTGCCAAAGAGGTCTTTTTCCGCTTCGCCTTCAAATGTTCCGCTGCGCAGGAAGTTTTTTACAAGCCTGTCTTCGAGCGAATGGTAACTGATGATTACAAGTCGGCCGCCAGGTTTTAATACCTCGGCACATTGACTGAGGAAGTCTTTCAGGCTTCCCATCTCATCGTTTACCTCAATTCTCAAAGCTTGAAAGACCTGAGCAGCAAACTGATTCTCCTTTGCTTTCCCGGCGAATGGCCGAATCAGCTCAAGGAGCTTACCTGTTGTATCGATTTTACGGTCGGTTCTGACATTGCAGAGGTGTCTGGCAAGTTTGCCGGCCTCACGTATTTCGCCATAATCACGAAATACCCTGCGCAGTTCTTCTTCGGGGTAATCTGCAAGAATGGATGCCGCATTCAGAGGTTGAGCCTGATTCATCCGCATGTCAAGCGGAGCGTCAAAGCGAATGGAAAATCCGCGGGATGCTTCATCAAACTGATGCGACGAAACTCCCAGATCTGCCAGAATTCCGTCAAGCGGAATTGCTTTCTGCATTCGGAGTGAATTCCTGAGATACCTGAAATTGAGTGGAATGAAAGTAAGACGGTCATCATCAGGCAGGTTGGCCTTTGCGTCCTCATCCTGATCAAAGGAAAAGAGCTGACCATTTTCACCAAGCCGTCTGAGTATTTCGCGCGAATGTCCTCCGCCACCAAATGTGGCATCGGCATACTTCCCTTCCGCCTGAACCTTCAGTTCATCGATACTAGCCTTTAAAAGAACTGGCGTGTGATAGGTCATAACACATTGGATTCACCGTTCAACCTGCCCATCACTTTCTCGGCGAGTTGTGCGAAACCATCTGCGTCAAATTCACCCATCACGCTTTCATGTCCCTGATCTGACCAGATTTCGATTTTGTTCAGGTTGGCTGTGAATACGATGTCATTCCTGATGCCGGCATAATCAGACAATCGCTTGGGAAGGAGAATCCGCTTGGATCCATCCACTTCAACTCGCACAGCGCCGTTCGTAAACATGCGTATGAAGTCATCATTTTCCTTAACGAATCTGTTCAGTCTGCCCAGATCATTCATGGTCATGTTCCACAATTCCATCGGATACAAAACCAGACACCGCTGAAATACACTTCGGTTGATGACAAAGCTCTCGCGCTGTCCCTCCGGAAATTGCTTGAGCAATCCCATGGGAAGAACCACACGGCCTTTGGCGTCAACCTTACAGGCGTATTCACCGATGTAGTTAGTCATTCTTCAGGTTGAATTTGGAAGGTAAAAGTATAGAATTAAAAACCACTTGATGCCACAATTTACCACATTGTTGATAAATTGTTTCGTATAACGTAGTAAGAAATATATATATTATTGATTATCTGATAATTATTATTGTGGGAGTTTGTGGGAGAAAATCAAAGAGAGTGTTTGCTTTACTGTTCACATCCTTTGAAATAATCGGCTTTACTGAATTATTTTACCGCATACCACAGATAGTGGGATTTTGGTTATTTTTGAGCGGTTTATAGCATGGACGGAATGCAACAGGAAATCATAGAAGAAGGCGAATTCAAATACATAAGCGACGGCGAAGGCCCCGTATTACTTATACTTCACGGACTTTTCGGAGCGCTTAGTAATTTCAAGGATGTTTTTGACCGGTTCAGAAACGACTACAAGGTTGTCATACCCATGATGCCGATTTACGATTTGCCTGTTCAGGATACACACGTTAAAAGTCTGGCCGATTTCATTCACCGGTTTGTTCAGTTCAAACAATTTGATGAGGTTAACCTTTTGGGGAATTCTCTTGGTGGCCACGTGGCCCTGGTATTCACATTAAACTATCCGGAAAAGGTTCATTCCATGATCCTCACCGGCAGTTCCGGTTTATATGAAAATGCTATGGGCGGTTCTTTCCCACGCCGGGAAGATTACGAGTTCATCAAACAAAAAGTGGCTTTCACATTTTACGACCCCGAAACTGCCACCAAAGAGCTGGTGGATGAAGTTTTTGAAATCGTTAATAATAAGGACAAACTCATTCGGATTCTGGCACTCGCCAAATCGGCAATACGCCACAATATGGGCGAAGACCTGCATAAAATGAATGTGCCGGTTTGCCTTATCTGGGGTAAAAACGACCAGATTACCCCACCCGATGTTGCCGACGAATTCCATAAGCTGCTCCCGCAATCTGACCTTTACTGGATTGATAAATGCGGACACGCGCCAATGATGGAACGCCCGCTCGAATTCAACGACATTCTCGAACCCTGGATGTCGAAACTTTTTAAAAAGGAAGCATGACCATTGATGAAAAACTGGTAGATGAACTGGCTCACCTGGCACGTCTTAAGTTTGAAGATGAAGCCAGAACAGAAATCATGAACGACCTGAACAGGATGCTCAGTTTTGTAGAGAAGCTCAATGAAGTGAATACAGATCAGGTTGAGCCACTTATTTATATGACCAATGACGTAAATATCCTGCGCAGGGATGAAGTCGTTGAAAGTACAACGCATGAAGAAGCATTGAGAAATGCTCCGGCTAAAGACTCTGATTATTTCAGGGTTCCGAAAGTAATAGGCTGATTTTATTCAGGCCCTAAAACAAAAAACCCGGCTTATGCCGGGTTTTTTGTTGGAATTTGTTCAATCAGCAAAACTGCTCGAAAGCCATTTTCAGATTGTCAGCAATCATCTCTGGCGATCGGCCTTCAATGTGATGACGCTCAATAAAATGAACCAGCTTGCCATCCTTAAATAAAGCCATTGCCGGCGAGGATGGAGGATAAGGTGCAAAGTATTTTCTTGCCTGTGCAGTTGCTTCCGCATCGTTTCCGGCAAATACCGTAGTTAATTTTGATGGTTTCTTCTCTGAATTGCGAAGGGCCAGTCTAACACCTGGACGGGCAGCACCGGCAGCGCAACCGCAAACCGAGTTTACCACAACCAGAACAGAACCTTCCTTTTCATTCATTACCTGATCAACATCAGCTGCTGAACGCAATTCGGTAAAGCCTTCTTCAACAAGTTCTGCCCGCATCGGAGCTACAATTTGTTCGGGATACATATTTAATTGGGTGAATTTATTTGAAGCAACAAAGTTAGTACAAAATGGTTCAGCTGATTTGTCGGAATAGTTTCGGGTTATGTTTAAATGTAAACCTAACCTGATTTCTGGCAGAACCCGAGAAATCCTACTTTTTTCGATTTACCGTAAATTCAACCAGCTGCTTAAATGATTTCCTGAATTCCGTTTCGGGAAAATGCTCGAGTGCTTTCAAGGCCTTATCCCGATAAGCATTCATTTTTTCTTCGGCATACGCAATACCTTGACCGCTTCGAACAATCTGAAGAACCTCTTCCACCTGGGCCGGATCATTATTATGGTTCTTTATGATATTAATGATGCGATTTTTAACTTTTTTCTCAGAATTGGCCAGGGTATAAATGAGCGGCAGAGTCATTTTACGTTCCTTGATATCAATGCCGGTAGGCTTGCCGATTGCCGAAGAGCGCTTGTAGTCGAATAAATCGTCCTTAATCTGAAATGCAATTCCTACATCTTCACCAATTTGCTTCATCAAGGCTACATTTTCTGCTGAAGTGCCTGCCGAACTTGCTCCTCCCGCGCAGCAGGAAGCTATTAAGGTAGCCGTTTTTTGACGAATAATATCGAAATAAACATCTTCGCTGATGTCCAGCCGCCGTGCTTTCTCAATCTGAAGCAACTCGCCTTCGCTCATTTCACGAACCGAATCGCTTACAATTTTCAGAATATCGTGTTCCCGGTTATCAACCGCAAGTAACAAGCCTTTACTCAGCAGATAATCGCCTACCAGTACGGCAATTTTATTTTTCCAGAGTGCATTTACCGAAAAAAATCCACGGCGTTCATTTGCATCATCAACCACATCATCGTGCACCAGTGTCGCCGTATGCAAAAGCTCAATCATCGAGGCCGCCCTGAAGGTACTTTCAGTAACTCCGCCGCAAATTCCGGCCGACAAAAACACAAACATGGGACGAATCTGCTTTCCCTTGCGCTTCACTATATAATAGGTGATACGCTCAAGCAACGGAACATGGCTCTGCATGGAATCTCTGAACTTTCGTTCAAAATCAGCCATCTCAGCGGCAATAGGCGCTTTTATTTGTTCCAGATCCATTTTTTGCGCTGTAAATGTAAGCACTCATTCATCTCTGCCGTTGGCAGGATGAAAAAATGAATGCAATCAATCAAGCTTTCCTAGCCGATTGATGCCTCTGAATCGTATCTTTGAAAACTCATGATTTCCCGTAAATCCATTGATGATGTTATGCTTGCTGCCCGTATTGATGAGGTGGTTGGCGACTTTGTTTCATTGAAGCGGAGAGGCTCCAACATGATTGGACTTTGCCCTTTCCACAATGAGAAAACTCCTTCATTCAATGTTTCCCCTTCTAAAGGCATATTCAAATGTTTCGGTTGCGGACAGGCAGGCGACTCCGTGAAATTTGTCATGGAACTTGAAAAACTCAGTTACCCCGAAGCAATTCGTTACCTGGCACGGAAGTATTCAATCGATCTTGAAGAAACCGAACAAAACTCTGAGCAGAAACAGGAGCAAATGGACCGCGAATCCATGCACCTGCTCAACGAATGGGTGATGAAGTTTTTTGAGGAGCAAATGCTTTCAACCGACGAAGGCAAAACCATTGCGCTTTCCTATTTCCGCGAGCGTGGCTTTAGCGACCAAACAATCGAAACTTTCGCCCTCGGTTATCATCCGCCGCAGGCGGGAATTTTATACAATTCGGCCGTTAAGGCCGGATACAACCCGGAATTTTTAATTAAAACGGGATTGGTTATTGAAAAAGACGGACAACATTTCGACCGGTTTCGGGGAAGAGTCATGTTTCCTATCCGCTCGGCCGCGGGAAAAGTGATTGGTTTCGGAGGCCGGATTCTGGAAAACGACAAGAAAATCGCCAAATACCTCAATTCGCCGGAATCGGAAATTTATCACAAAAGCTCCGTTTTATACGGTCTTTACGAATCCCGGAAGGGAATCAGCCGTGAAGATCTCGCCATTCTGGTTGAAGGCTACACCGACGTTATCAGCTTGCATCAGGCAGGAATCGATTACGTGGTTGCATCTTCGGGAACGTCTCTCACTACCGACCAGATTCGACTGATTAAAAGGTACACTTCCAACATCACCATGATATATGATGGTGATCCGGCCGGTATGAAAGCCACGTTCCGCGGACTTGACATGCTGCTGGAACAGGGAATGAACGTA
>JAGQVC010000148.1 GCA_020438185.1 Bacteroidota bacterium | reverse complement strand
GCCAGAGGTGGTAAACTGAATGCAATTGGCGAGGCTAACAAGCCAATCATTTTTACTTCAGTTGCTGATGAAATCAGTTTGGCTGATGTTGCGGCTGGTAATTTCAAAAGCCCGAATCTGAATCCGGATGTTAACGGATTGTGGGGTGGAGTGATCATCCTTGGCAAAGCCAAGATTTCTGCTTCTAATGATAACGGAGATGTGAGCGAAGTTCAGATTGAAGGTATCCCAACTTCCGACTCCAATGGTCTTTATGGAGGTAACAATGATGCAGATGATTCAGGTACGTTAAAATATGTATCAATTCGTCACGGTGGAACCAATATCGGTTCAGGAAACGAAATCAACGGACTTACCCTTGGTGGTGTTGGTTCAGGAACAACAATCGACAATATTGAAATTGTTGGTAATCAGGATGACGGAATCGAGTGGTTCGGTGGTAAAGTGAATGTTACCAATGTGGTTGTTTGGAATTGCAATGATGATGGAATTGACACTGACCAGTCATGGGGTGGAACAATTGATAATCTTGTAGTTATAGCAGTTGCTGGTCACTCATTCGAACTTGACGGTCCGGAAGGAACTTACGCTGCCGGTCACGTTATTAAAAATGGCAGTATCAAAGCTTCTTACGAAGGAAGAGTTTCTGAAGACCTTATTAATGTTGACGAAAACTCAATTGTTGACCTTCAGAATTTATACTTCACAGATATTGTTGATGGAAACAAAATTAACCGTGTGACAGCTCCTTTGGTAACTTTCACCGGAATTACACTTAATGTTCCTGCAGATTCACTTGGCAATTATGTTAACGGTGATGTTCCTGCAGGCGTAACCGCTGGTTCAACTCCTAAAGCAAATATTTCAGGACTCGGATGGACATGGGCTTCTCAGGCCGGTGCCCTTTCAGGACTATAATTATTCGAAGAATTTTGGTTAATGCTTCAAAGGCTGACATCCCGGGGAAACCCGGGGTGTCTTTGCTGTTTTAAGACACATGAAAAAATCTACTGCTACACTTTCTGTTTTTTTTCTTCTTTTTATCAGTCTGAGCACATTCGCTCAGAAAGGAACAATAAGAGGTTCTGTAATCGATGACGAAACAGGAGAGCCGCTTATCGGAGCGATTGTGATGATTGCCGGAACCAGCACCGGAGCTGCGGCTGACCTGGATGGCAAATTCTCCATTCAGACGGCTCCCGGCACTTATGAAATTCAGGTTTCGTACGTATCCTATGTTACGACTTCAATTAAAGATGTTGTTGTTAAAGACGGTGAGGTGAATTTGCTTCAGAATATCAGAATGAAGCAAAAAGGGAACGACCTGACAGAAGTAATTATCACAGCTGAAGCCATTCGTACTTCTGAAGCAGCTTTGATTTCTCTGAAGAGAAAGTCGGCTGTGATGATGGATGGGATTTCTTCGGCTCAGTTTAAGAAAGTTGGGGATGCCACAGCTGTAGAAGCCGCCAAGCGTGTTACAGGCGTTTCCATCGAAGATGGAAAATATGTTTATGTGCGTGGTCTTGGCGACAGATACTCAAAAACAACCCTGAATGGCGTTGATATTCCGGGCCTCGATCCTGACCGGAACAGCCTTCAGATGGATATTTTTCCAACAAACCTGATCGATAATATGATTGTCAGTAAAAACTTTACTGCCGACATGCCCGCCGATTTTACAGGCGGTTTGATGAATATCGAAACCAAGGATTTTCCGGAAGAAAAACTGTTTAATGTGTCGGCAGGAATTGGATTTAACCCGGAAATGAACCTGAACAAGGATTATCTGACCTATCAGGGTGGCAAAACCGATTGGCTGGGAATTGATGACGGAACCAGAGCTTTACCTTCCAAAGCAACATCTTCTAACATTCCAACCCCAATCAGCGGAGCTTCATCTGAAGAGGTAAACGCTTTTGTTAAGTCGTTTAGTCCAACGCTTGCAGCAGAAAGAAGTACCAGTTTTTTAAATTACAATGCCTCCATTTCCACAGGAAACCAATTTGAAATTGGCAGAAAAAAAGAAGGCGATGCTTTGGCCTCCCGGCCGAAACTGGGTTATATCTTTTCGGCTTCCTACAAAACCTCATACAGGTATTACGATGAAGTAAGCTACGGTGAATACCAGCGACCTATCGATTCGACCGCCAATGAAATGATTCGGGCGAATACCCAGACCGGACAATTAGGAGAGCGGAACACCCTGATCGGATTGCTTGGAGGTTTGGCGTACAAGAACACGAACACTAAAATTAAGCTCAACCTCATGCACCTGCAGAACGGCGAAAGCCGCGCAGGTAAATTTTACATCGATAATAGTCCTGATGCGGTTGGGCAATCCGGTTATTTTGCTTCATCAGACAACCTGGAATATAACCAGCGTGGACTTAGTCACGCACTTTTGAACGGTGTTCATTTATTGAAGAAAAACACCTGGGAAATTGACTGGAGGCTAGCCGGAACTCTGTCGAGTACAGCAGATCCCGACATCAGAAAAACAGCTTTTACAGAAACTGCGGTTGATACATTCTTTAACGCCGGTGCCGGCGGAAATCCGGCAAGAATCTGGCGTAATCTGAGTGAATTTAATGGTGTGGGGAAAGTGGATGTGACCCGCAATTACAAGTTTCAGGGATTGGATGCCAAATTGAAGTTTGGTGCCAGTCATGTTTATAAGGTCCGAGATTACGAAATTCTGTTTTTCGATATTCAGTTTTTTGGTTCTCAAAACTGGCCAATCCCCGATCCGTCACTGGTGCTGAACCCTGAAAACATCTATCCGGGAACACAGAACAATATTTACTACCAGTCCGGAAATCCGAACCCGAACCCCAATGCCTATTCATCGAATGTGAATAATACCGGTGCGTATGTTTCGAATGAGATGAATTTCGGCTCACGCCTGAAAGTGATTGCAGGGCTGCGCGCAGAAAATTATGTGCAGCATCATACTGGTCGTGATCAGCGATTTGCCAACGGCGACACTGTTGACGGGATTAATCTTGTAAATGCCAAAGTATTGGATGCTTTGGATTTGTTTCCTTCGGCGAACTTTATTTTCGCTGCAACAGAAAAACAAAACAT
The DNA here is from genome assembly GCA_020438185.1 of Bacteroidota bacterium. Taxonomy (GTDB): domain Bacteria; phylum Bacteroidota; class Bacteroidia; order M30B66; family M30B66; genus M30B66. The sequence goes on along the minus strand of JAGQVC010000148.1, from coordinate 2,231 downwards.
TCGTCTTTCGTACACCAGAACGATTGCCAGACCTTCTTTTAAAGAGCTTTCATTTGCACAGATTCTGGATCCTGTAACCAACCGGATTTTCAATGGTTCACTGTTTACCTATAAAGATTGGGACGGAAAGCTTGCAGAAACAAGAATTGACAATATTGATTTGCGCTGGGAGCTGTTCCTTGAGGATGGACAAATCTTTTCCGTGAGCGGTTTCTACAAGCATTTTGACAAACCGATTGAACTGGTTAGAATTCCTGAGCAACAAACCAGCACGGAGTACCAGCCAAGAAACGTTGGTAACGGAACACTATACGGACTGGAGCTGGAAATGCGGCGAAACCTGGATTTCATAGCCAAGTCTTTGAAAAATTTCAATTTCAATCTTAATGTAACTATTGTTCAATCGCAGATTGACATGACTGATCTGGAGTACAATTCGCGTAAAACGTATGAGAAGGTTGGGCAAAACATTGAACGCACACGCGCAATGGCAGGTCAGGCACCTTTCGTAATTAATGCAGGGTTCAGTTACACGCAAAAAGACAGAAACTTTGATGCCGGTCTGTTCTACAACGTTAAAGGTCCGACCTTAACCTTTGTAGGGGCCGGATTATTTCCTGATGTTTATTCGGAGCCGTTTCATAGTCTGAACTTCAGCTTTAACCTGAAAACAGGTAAAGAGAAAAATGGAACTCTGAGTTTTAGGATTGATAACCTGCTAAGCGATAAACTTGAGGCATTTTACAAAGCATTTGAAGCCGAAAAGCAGGTTTTTAGTTCCATCAACCCGGGTCGAACTTTCAGCTTAAGTTACTCGCACAACTTCTAAAGATTTTCTACCGCAGTTTTGCAGATTAGTTTAAGCCCCGGCTAAGCGCCGGGGCTTTTTTCGTTTGCGTACTGAACCTTTATTCAAGCTATTCTGTTACCTTTGCGGCTTTATTTAGATTCATTTTAAACAAAGAACATCGTTTCAAAATGCTCAGTATCAAAAATCTGCATGCCCGTGTTGAGGAAAAAGAAATTCTCAAGGGATTTTCGCTTGAAGTAAAAGCGGGTGAAGTGCATGCTATTATGGGCCCGAACGGGTCAGGAAAATCAACTTTGGCTTCGGTGCTTGCCGGACGTGAAGATTACGAGGTAACCCAAGGTGAAATCATATTCGAAGGAAAGGATTTGCTTGAATTATCTCCGGAGGACCGTGCAAGAGAAGGGATTTTTCTTGCTTTTCAATATCCGGTGGAGATCCCGGGAGTGAGCATAACAAACTTCTTAAAGACAGCCATTTCGGAACAGCGCGAATACAAAGGACTTCCACCCTTGAGTGCCAAAGAGTTTCTGGACATGATGAAGGAGAAGAAGGAGTTGGTTGAAATTTCTACCAATCTGACCAATCGTTCCGTTAACGAAGGTTTCTCGGGTGGGGAGAAAAAGCGCAATGAAATTTTTCAAATGGCTATGCTCAACCCAAAACTGAGCATTCTTGACGAAACCGATTCAGGGCTTGATATTGACGCACTGCGCGTTGTTGCCGGTGGCGTGAATAAACTTAAATCGCCCGAAAATGCCAGTATTGTGATTACACACTACCAGCGTTTGCTGGATTATATCGTTCCCGATTTTGTGCATGTACTTTACAATGGCCGCATTGTAAAATCGGGAGGAAAAGAGCTCGCTCTGGAACTGGAAGAAAAAGGCTACGACTGGTTGAAGAAAGATACGGCTGCATTATAAAATCGAAAAAATGACTGCCACAACTCAAGGTATATCCTTAAAGGAAAGGCTGCTTGCCGAGTTTGAAATTCGTAAAACCGGTTTGTTGCTTGACAATCCGTTGCTTGACAATTTCAGAAGCAGTTCCGCCGCAGCTTTCGCTGCGTCGGGATTTCCGACACGTAAAGACGAGGAATACAAATACCTGCGCTTCGAAAAACTGAGCAAAGCCGAGATTAGCGTACCATTCACGGCTCCGGAACTTTCAAAAAACAATAAGGCCGGAACCACTGCGATTCCCGAAAATGCAATTGAAGTTAGCATTGTTAACGGTTTCCCGGTTTTTAACCGGAATGGCTTAGAATTTCAGCCCGAAGGGCTTGAAATTCTGCATCTTGGCGAAGCCATAAGAAACAATAACAAACACGTAATAAGTTTGCTCGGAACCATTGTAAAACCGGGCACTGATCCCTTTTCAGCATTGAATTCCGCCATGTTCATGGATGGCATTTTTATTC
>JAGQVC010000147.1 GCA_020438185.1 Bacteroidota bacterium | reverse complement strand
CTGCAACCTCCGCAACCAGCATTGAAGTATTAAAATCCTTCCCGAAACCACCATAATTTTCTGGTACCGAAACTCCCATCAAACCAAGCTCTCCGGCCTTGGTTAGCAGCGATGCCATAAAGCCTTCTTCCATAGCATCAATCCTGTCCAGATTCGGATGTACATCAGAATCAAGGAAATCCTGCGTCATTTTGGCAATCATTTGTTGTTCTTCCGTCCATTCTTCCGGAATGAAAATGTCTATAGCGTCTGTTTCCTTAATCAGGAATTCGCCGCCTTTAGTCAGTTTTTTCTCTGCTGATTCCATGGTATTTTATTTTTTCTTTTTCGGTTGTATATCAAAGCATTTCAAATATTCCGGCTGCTCCCTGACCGGTTCCTACACACATGGTAACCATGCCGTATTTCTTGTTGCGTTTTTTAAGTTCGTTCATTACCTGAACCGTGAGTTTGGCTCCGGTGCAGCCAAGCGGATGCCCCAATGCTATTGCTCCGCCGTTTACATTCACAATTTCCTGGTTCAGTCCCAGTTCGCGGATTACAGCGAGCGACTGCGATGCAAAAGCTTCATTCAATTCAATCAAATCTATTTCTCCGAGTTGCATTCCGGCTTTGTTCAATGCTTTTGGGATTGCTTCTACCGGACCAATTCCCATGATTCGTGGCGGAACTCCGGCAACTGCGTAAGAAACCATACGTGCTTCAGGTTCCAGATTTAATTCCTTCACCATTTTTTCCGACATAATTAAAACGAAAGCAGCTCCATCAGAAGTTTGAGAAGAGTTACCGGCAGTTATAACACCATTGGCGGCAAATACAGGTTTGAGTTTTGCCAGCCTGTCGGCTGAAGTATCCGCCCGCGGGCCTTCATCGGTATCAACCGTATATTTTCGGGTTTGACGCTTCTCTTTTTCGTCAAGAAATACTTGTTCAATCTCTACAGGTACAATTCCATCTTTAAATCTGCCTTCTTCAATAGCCTTCACAGCTCGCTTATGCGATTCAAGAGCAAAGGCATCCTGGTCTTCGCGAGAAACTTTAAATTCTCTGGCAACCGCTTCAGCAGTTAAACCCATACCCCAATAGTAATCGGGGTTACTTTTAGCAATTTCATAATTGGGCACTATCCGCCAACCCCCAAATGGAATGGGCGACATACATTCCACACCACCTGCTATAATGCAATCTGCCTGGCCCGACTGCACTTTTGCAGTTGCAATCGCAATTGTTTCAAGTCCCGAAGCGCAGTACCGGTTCACCGTCATTCCTGGAACTTTGTCGGTTTCCAGTCCCAGCAGCGAAATCATGCGCCCTACATTAAGTCCCTGTTCGGCTTCAGGAGTAGCATTCCCCACAATTACGTCATCGATGCGGTTCTTATCCAAACCGGGCACCTGTGCTATCAAATGCTCAATAACCCGGGCTGCCAGGTCATCGGGGCGGGTAAACCTGAAAACACCGCGGGGGGCTTTACCAACTGCTGTTCTGTAACCTTTTACTATATATGCCGTGTTCATCTTTTGCTATTATCTTTAGTTTTTATCTGTTTTCATCCCGCGCATGGCGCGGTGATGATTTTACAATTGAAACCTGATTAATTTCTTAAAATTTTACCGGTTTTCAGGATGCTTTGTATTCTCTCCAGTGTCTTGCGCTCGGCACATAGGCTCAAAAATGCCTCACGTTCCAGATCCAGTAAATACTTCTCCGAAACTTCGGTTGGTTCTGATAAATCGCCTCCGCACATAACGTATCCCAGCTTCTCTGAAATCTTGCGATCGTGCTCCGAAATGTAATGTCCGCTGTACATGGTGTTGGCGCCTGCGTAAACCATTCCTAATCCGCTCCTTCCCAATACTTTAATGTCTTTGCGTTCAACCGGTCGCGTATATCCTGCTTCGGCAAGTTCGATTGCTTTCGATTTAGCTTCGGCAATTACACGGCGGCTGTTGGGAACAATTATATCCCGCCCGCGGCGGAGAATTCCCAAATCATAAGCTTCTTCAGCAGAAGTGGAAACCTTAGCCTGCCCGATAGTTAAAAATCGGTTGCGCAGCGTATTAAGCATAATATCTCCATCATGAAACTCATCCGAAGCCCTTAGTGTAAATTCCTTGGTTCCTCCGCCTCCCGGAATAAGTCCTACGCCAAATTCAACGAGGCCTATGTAGGTTTCTGCCGCTGCAACAACTGCATCGGCATGAAGATTCAGCTCACAGCCGCCTCCGAGTGATAATCCGTGCGGAGCACTTACAACCGGAATTGACGAATAGCGAACGCGCATCATTGTTTGCTGGAATGCCCTGATTGAGAAATCAATTTCATCGTATTCCTGCTCAACGGCCATCATAAACAACGAAGCCAGATTGGCACCGGCAGAGAAATTAGGTGCATCGTTCCCAATCACCAATCCTCGGTAACCTTGTTCGGCAGTGGAAATTGCCTTTTGAATGCCCAGCAATACATCCGAACCAATCGAATTCATTTTGGTATGGAATTCCAGATTCAGAATTCCGTCACCTAAATCCAATAATGAGGTTCCTGAGTTTTTCCACAAAACGTTATTCGGTCTTATATGATCGAGAATTATGAAATTCTCGTAGCCGGGAACCGGCTGATAAGACTTTGAAGGAATATCGTAATACAACTTACGACCATTTTCAACTTTATAAAAACTGGCATTCCCGGCGGCAAGCATCTCTTCAACCCAGGCTGCGACAGATATCCCCTGCGTTTTCATAGCTTCCAGACAGTGCTGAACGCCCATTTTATCCCAGGTTTCGAAAGGACCTGCTTCCCAGCCAAATCCGGCCTTAACTCCCTCATCTATACGGTACAGCTCGTCCGAAATTTCCGGAATGCGATTCGAAACATATGCAAACAGGGCAAAAAAGGATTTTCTGTAAAAATCACCGGCCTTATCGGTGGCCCTGATCATCATGCGGTATCTTTCTCCCAGATCGTCAATCTTTTTGGCGGCCTCAAGTGTATCGAATTTCACCTTTTTCTGGGGTCTGTACTCAAGCGTTTCCAAATCCAGAGCAAGTATCTCCGATTTGCCTTCGTTGTTTTTCACCTTTTTGTAAAAGCCCTGCCCGGTTTTATCGCCCAGCCAGCGATTCTCATTCATTTTGAGAACATAATCCGGCAAAGTGAACAAAGCTGCGGCTTCGTCGTCGGGGCAATTTGCTTTAAGTCCGTTAGCTACATTCACCAATGTGTCTAGGCCCACAACATCAGTTGTTCTGAAGGTAGCCGACTTGGGCCGGCCCAGTGCCGGACCGGTAAGTTTATCCACTTCTTCGACACTGAGGCCCATTTCGCGCACAACGTGAAACAGAGCCAGAATGCCAAAAACGCCTATGCGGTTGGCAATAAATGCTGGTGTGTCTTTCGCCAGAACAGTAGTTTTTCCGAGGAATAAATCACCGTAATGCATCAGAAATTCAACTACCTCGGGAGAAGTTTCCGGGCCTGGAATAATCTCAAGAAGTTGCAGGTAACGAGGCGGATTAAAAAAGTGAGTTCCGCAAAAATGCCTGCGAAAATCTTCGGAACGCCCTTCGGCCATGCTAGCAATAGGAATTCCGGAGGTATTGGAAGTTATTAATGTTCCGGGTTTTCTGAATTGCTCAACTTTTTCGAAAACCTGTTTTTTAATATCAAGCCTTTCCACAACAACTTCAATAATCCAGTCGCAATCAGCTATAGCCTTCAGATCATCATCAAAATTTCCTGTTGTTATGCGGCTCAATCCTGATTTATGATAAAGTGGCGATGGATTCGATTTTACTGCAAATGCCAGCGCATCGTTTACAATCCTGTTCCTGAATTTCTTGCTGTCAGTCTTTATACCTGCCTGTTGCTCAGCCTCTGTGAGTTCACGCGGAACAATATCAAGTAATAAAACTTTTACACCTATGTTGGCAAAATGACAGGCAATCCTGGATCCCATCACTCCGGATCCTAAAACAGCTACCTGACGGATGTTACGTTTCATGCAGTTTCGTATTTGGTGTTTTCTGTAATCGTTTGTATTTCCCGCACAACTTCAAAAAAAATCTGAAGCTTTTCATCGGGTATTCTTGCCTTCACAAGATGGTTAAAATTTAGGACAGCAAGACGTGCTTTTTCCCGTTTTTGTTTTCCTTCTTCGGTGAGAAAAATTCTCACCATACGTCGGTCGTTCAGGTCTGCTTGCCTGTAAATCACACCCTGCTCTTCGAGGCTCCGCAGCATACGTGTTAAACTGCGAGTTTCCAATCCTATGAGCGGCGCTATTTTAGTTGCTGGCGTTCCCTCCCGTGCGTCAATATTTAACAATACAAATCCAATGGATGTTGTAATATCATGCTTTAATCCGGCCGCATTGTACATGCGGAATATGGCATGCCAGGCTGTTTTAATGTTGTAGCAAACCGTTTCGGAGGCCTTCATGCTCACAAACATAAAAACAAAATGTTATGCATGCATAACATTTTAGTGAAATTTTGTTAAGATAGCCTTAGTTGTTGATAATCAATGCGATGGCATCTGACCTTGATCCAGAACCAGTCTAAAGCCCAGGTAAGAGCTTTTGAAATCGCCGGCGTAATGATACCGGATAGCAGTTCTGCAAAAGGAGGGTGAGCCGGCATAACTTCCGCCCCGAACTACAAAATCGTTGGGGTAGGCATTTTTCTGGCTGGCAACGATTCTATATAAATAATAAGGTTCCTGAACCCATTCCCACACGTTACCACTCATATCATAAATTCCCAGCTCATTGGGGGCTTTGGTTTTCGCGTACCGGGTTTTCGAAAATGCATTTTTGCTATTCCACGAAATCTCGTTCGGGTCGTTGCTACCGCTAAATCTATATCCGCACGATTTATTTCCGCCGCGTGCGGCGAACTCCCATTCAGCCTCGGCCGGAAGCCTGAATTGCAGACCGCTTGCTTCATTTAGCATTTCAATAAAATGAATAACGTCTGAATGACTAACCATTTCGACGGGAAATTTTCCGCCCCGGCAAAAAGAAGAAGGATTATCACCCATCAGGGCAATCCACCAATCCTGGGTAAACTCGGTGGATAAGATATAAAAGGGACGGACTTCAACTTCGTGGGCCGGAAACTCATCCGACGAACATTCGTCTCCCTGTTCTGAAGTGCAGCCCATCTTAAAGATTCCACCTTCAACCAGAACCATCTCACTTAGTATTTCAGAAACAACTCTTTTGGTTTCCGTGGGCTCGCTTTTAATCTGGGCTATCGCCCGATAGGGAAAGGCAAGCAGAAAAACCTGAACAAGTAAAACAGAAGAATATTTAAAAGTCACC
>JAGQVC010000146.1 GCA_020438185.1 Bacteroidota bacterium | reverse complement strand
ATAAATTTATCATTCTTACCTCGCCAACCGGCGCATATTATTCCAACCGACTTAAGGTTGTGATTGAAAAAACTTATTCAAGGGCAAGTCGATCGGGAACCGGCTTTGCCAAAGCTGCGGGTAATTATGCGGGTGCATTGTATCCAACCCAGCTCGCGCAGCAACGTGGTTACGATCAGGTAATCTGGACCGATGCGGCAACCAATACCAAAGTGGAGGAATCGGGAACCATGAATCTGATGTTTGTGATCGATGGGGTTTTAATTACTCCTTCACTAAGTCCCTCAAAATTGGCCGGAATTACCCGTGATTCGGTAATTGAACTGGCGCGCCACTGGGGCATGCTTGTTCAGGAACGCGACGTGTCGGTTAATGAAATCGTGAGTGCTTTTAAGGAAGGTAAACTTCAGGAAGCATTCGGAACCGGAACGGCTGCCAACATTACACCGATTTCTGTAATTGGTCACGATGGCAAAGATTACGAGGTTCCGGAGCCAACACACGATTCATTTGGCAGCCGCGCGCTTAAATTCCTCACCGATGTGAAAAAAGGCCGCACTGCCGATCCATTTGGATGGATTCAGAAGTTGTAGAATTCAGGCTTTCCGCCTGATGGTCTGCTCCCTGTCGGGGCCAACTGAAACAATTGTTACCGGAACGCCCAGTTTTTCTTCAATAAACCGAATGTAATTGCTGAGGTTAGCCGGGAAATCGGATTCCGATTTAATACCCGTCAGATCTTCCTTCCAGCCGGGCAGGCTGTGATAAACCGGTTTCATTACATCAGGGCGATATTCAAACGGAAAGCGCTCTGTTACTCCATCGGGTGTTTCGTAGGCCACGCAAACCGGTATTTCGGCAAATCCCGATAGCACATCAGCTTTTGTCATAATTAATTGCGTAACACCGTTAATCATAATTGAATAACGTAAAGCGGGCAAATCCAGCCAGCCGCAACGCCTTGGCCTTCCTGTGGTAGCACCAAATTCACGCCCGATTTTTCGGATTTCTTCACCGGTTTCATTCTCCAACTCCGTTGGAAAAGGACCGCTGCCAACGCGTGTGCAATACGCCTTGAAAATACCATATACTTCGGCAATTTTTCCCGGCGCAACACCAAGCCCCGTGCAGGCTCCGGCGCTAATTGTATTGGATGAAGTTACAAAAGGGTAGGAGCCAAAATCAATATCCAGAAGCGAACCCTGAGCACCTTCGGCAAGCACTTTTTGCTTTTGGTTAAGAGCCTCATTTACTTCATATTCGCTATCAATAAATGTGAATTTCCGCAGGAATTCAATGCTTTCAAAAAATGCAGGTTCCAGCGAAGTCAGATCGTATTCGAAATTAAAATGCCCAAGCATTTCTTCATGTTTTCCTGCCAGAAAGCGGTATTTATCCATGAAGTCGGGTAAAGAAATATCGCCGGTACGTAATCCGTTGCGGCCGGTTTTATCCATATACGTTGGACCAATTCCTTTTAATGTAGAACCTATTTTGGAATTTCCTTTGGCTGCTTCCGAAGCCGCATCCAGCAAGCGATGCGTTGGTAAAATCAAATGTGCTTTTCTTGAAATCCGAAGGTTTTTGGTTGCATCAACTCCCAGCTTTTCCAACGCATCAATTTCCTTTTTAAAAATAACCGGGTCAATTACTACCCCGTTACCGACAATATTCATGGTTTTATCGTGAAAAATACCGGATGGAATGGTATGCAAAACGTGTTTTATTCCATTAAACTCAAGCGAATGACCGGCGTTTGGACCGCCCTGAAAACGGGCTATTACGTCGTATTCGGGACTTAAAACATCCACGATTTTTCCTTTGCCTTCGTCGCCCCACTGGAGTCCGAGTAAAATATCGAGTTTCATTTTTGTTCTTGCGGATTATCAGGTGTTTTCAATCTTTTCACGGCTTCGCCGGGATTTTCGCTGAATTGAAAAACCGCATCCAGTTTAGTAATTACCAATAAATTTTTTAATCGCTCATTAACACCTGAAATAATCACTTCGCCTCCGGCATTTCTGGCGCGGGTAAGAATGTTGAGCAATACATTCAGTCCGCTCGAATTCAGATAATTGAGATTGCTTAAATCAAGAATCAGATTGTTGCTGCCTTCAATCAGCAATTCCTGCACTTCTTCCATCAGGTCTTCGGCCTGGTGCTTTTCCATCAGGCTGCCCTCGAGGCATAACACCGGAAAACCGGCTTCTTCGTCCATGCCAAATTCGAATGCCATCAGCTATCCGATTTATTTTCGCACTTGCCTGTCTCGGCGAGTTTAGAGCAGGCTCCAAAAAATGTAAGACTGTGACTGCTGATTTTAAAATTGAGCAATTCACCGGTCATTTTCTGAATTTGCTGCACACGCGGATCACAAAACTCGAATACTTTCTGGCAATCGGAGCAAATTAAATGATCGTGTTGCTTGTATTTGAAAGATTTTTCAAACTGCGCCTGATTTTTTCCAAACTGATGTCGGGTAACCAGGTTGCAGGTTTGAAGCAATTCGATTGTGTTATAGAGTGTTGCGCGGCTAACGCGGTACTTTTTATTTTTCATGTACACATACAGCGACTCAATATCAAAATGGCCCTGATGTGAATAAATTTCATCCAGAATGGCAAAGCGTTCAGGAGTTTTCCTGTGTCCGTTTTGCTCCAGGTAATCTGAAAAAATCTGTTTTACTGTCTCTTTGGTTTCCTGTTCCGGCATCGCGAAAAAAGCAAGGTCAAAAGTATTAAAATCGCCTTGTATTTGAGGTAAAATCCTGCCGAATTAGGCAGAAATTATTTTGAATCTACGCGCGACACAGCAGTCACGCCTTTTACCTCTCTTATTTTCTGCATTAGTTCGGTTAGGTGATGCGTATCATGCACAAAAACCATAATGTTTCCTTCGAACACACCATCGTGGCTATCGAAGCTAATCGAACGCATGTTCACGTTCAGTTCGTTGGAAATAATCCGCGTAATATTATTTACAATTCCCACATCATCAATTCCATCCACCCGAATTCCGGCCATAAACGCAATTTGTTGCTGGTTCATCCAGCGCGCCTTTACTATTCGGTAGGCGTAATTCGACATCAAACTGATTGCATTCGGGCAATTGGTTTTGTGGATTTTAATCCCGTCGTTGATGGTTACAAAGCCGAATACTTCATCGCCAGGAATCGGGTTGCAACATGTAGCAAGCTTGTAATCAATCTTCTGCATGTCCTCTCCAATCACCAGCATGTCCGATTTACCTCTAACTTCCTGAACAATGTTTTCAAGAGTTACAGGTTTATCTTCGCTAACATCGCTACCGCTGCGTTTGAACCGGTTGCGGAGTAGTTTGTACCAGCTATCCTGCTCGCCGCGGGCGTATTTCTGAATGTTGTCGGGCTTGATGATTCCCTCGCCAATGCTATAAAATAAATCGAGGGCACTTGGCAATTTAAAATGCTTAATCAGATTATTTATCGCATTCTGATCCATGGCCACTTTGGCCGATTTTAATTTTTTCTCAAGAATTTCCTTTCCAACATCAGCGATCTGCCGCTTTTCTTCTTTTAGTGAGGATTTAATTTTTGATCGCGCCTTGGCGGTAACCACGAAGTTCAGCCAGTCTTCCTTAGGTTTCTGTTTGCTGGAACTCAAAATTTCAATCTGGTCGCCACTTTTCAGTTTATGACTCAATGGCACCAGTTTATTATTCACTTTGGCACCAATGCACGACATACCAACTTCAGAGTGAATATCGAATGCAAAATCCAGAGCTGAAGAGCCTGAAGGCAAGGTTTTTAATTCCCCCTTCGGGGTGAAGACAAAAATTTCTTCCGAAAAAAGATTCAGTTTAAAATCATTGATAAACTCCAGCGCATTCGAGTCTGAATGATCGAGCATTTCCCTGATTTTATGAAGCCATTCGTCTATGCCGCTTTCGGCATCATCGTGTTCTTTATAACGCCAGTGTGCGGCAAGTCCTTTTTCTGCAATTTCGTCCATGCGGCTTGAGCGAATCTGAACTTCAACCCACTTTCCGGTTGGACTCATAACAGTTGTATGCAGCGATTCGTAGCCGTTTGCACGTGGTGTCGAAATCCAGTCGCGCAAACGATCCGGGCTTGGCTGATAAATATCTGTTATAATTGAATATACGCGCCAACAGTCGGCTTTCTCCGTTTCCGGAGGAGAATCAATAATAATCCGGATTGCAAAAATGTCGAAAATCTCCTCGAAAGGAATTCCCTTTACCTTGATTTTATTGTAGATTGAATAAATTGATTTCGGGCGCCCTTTAATATCAAATTGAAACCCCTGTTCATTCAGACTATTTCTTATCGGGTGGATAAAGCGGGAAATAAATCGCCTTCGAACTTCTTCGGTATTTTTAAGTTTCGTGATTATTTCTTCGTAAACATCCGGCTCTGTGTACATCAGCCCCAGATCTTCCATTTCGGTTTTAATGCTGTATAAACCAAGTCGATGCGCCAGAGGAGCATAAAGAAACAAGGTTTCGGACGCAATTTTCAACTGCTTGTCGCGGCGCATGCTGTCCAGCGTGCGCATATTGTGCAGCCTGTCGGCCAGCTTAATTAATATTACACGCACGTCATCACTCAGCGTGAGCAGCACTTTTCTGAAATTCTCAGCTTGTATGGATGAGCTTTGGTCGAAAACATTCTCAATCTTGGTGAGGCCGTCAATAATTTTTGCCTCGGTTTCACCAAACATGCTGCGAATGTCTTCCAGCGTAACGTCTGTGTCTTCAACTGTGTCGTGCAGCAGAGCGCATATAACAGCAGTTGCCCCAAGTCCCATTTCACTCACGGTAATTTGCGCAACAGCAATAGGGTGGTAAATGTATGGCTCGCCCGATTTGCGCCGCATATCCTTGTGTGCATCCAATGCCAGATCAAAGGCTTTGCGGATTAGCGCACGTTCCTGCTTGTCGGCCTTATCGCCAAGTGCCCGTAAAATGGCACTGTAACGCCTAAGGATTTCCTTTTTCTCCTTTTCCAGATCAATGCCGGCAACGTTCATACATTAAAATTCTAAAGAACTCAAAAATACGTAAGCGTTACCGAAAATGGGCGCGAACGGTAAAAAATATTAACCGCTTTATCAGGCTTATTCTTAATTTCTTTTTGGGCTTTTCGCCTTCGGCGGAAAGATGGGTTTGCGTTTACAATTGGAGCATTTAAAATCAAACTTCCGCGGCCTGTATTTTTTTAGTGCCGGTCTGGTTTGGTTTTAATTTTTTTTGCGCCGTTTCCGCCTTTTCGGCGAGATATTCGTAAATATCAATCTGAGAGCGGGTTTTGTGCCTTGCCACAGATT
>JAGQVC010000145.1 GCA_020438185.1 Bacteroidota bacterium | reverse complement strand
TGTGTACCAGTAAGGATAACTGGCATCTGTGGGATGCTGGTTGGCCGAACTTACCCATCCTCTTTCGGGGTTTTTAATGGTTGGATTCGCCGAATCGGGAATAAATCCTTTCCATAAGGTAGCAGAAGTGCTTCCATCCATCACAAAACGTCCCTGGTCGGGGTAACGGTGCACAAATTTTCCCTGCTGCGTTATAGCTACATCGCCTGCGGCGGAAGCAAATACAAAATTTTGTCCGGGGCATTTAAACCAGGAAATTGCTTCGCGATAATCGTGGTAGTTATTTCCCCGGTTCAGATTATAAAAAGTCAGTAATTCATTTGAGCCTTCGTGCGCTGTCCATTTAAGGGCTCTGTTAATAGTTTCGGTGCCCTCATTGTATGTTTTGTCAAATGAAACCGGACCATGCAGGGTGTAAATAACCGTATCGAAAACACTTTCAGAACCACGGATTTTTATTTCTTCAATTCGGCTTTCTGTTTTCAACCAATTACCGTCAAATAAATATTCTTTTCTCGAATTATCCCTGAATTCGATGCTGTACCAGTCTTTAACATCCATACTGGCATTGGTAATTCCCCAGGCAATTGAATCATTAAATCCACTTATAATGCATGGTGCACCTGGTAAACTCGCACCGTAAACATTTAATTCGGGTGTGTGCATCTGCACTTCGAACCAGATCGAAGGCAGGTTCATTCCTAAATGAGGGTCGTTGCAAAGGATTGGATTTCCCGAAGCAGTGCGGCTTCCGTGCACAGCCCAGTTATTGCTTCCGTAATCGGGTTCCGGACGATTAAAAGGATAGGCGAGAGCTTCCTCTTGTTTATTTTCGGCCGGTTTAAAATTGTAATCGCCAGGTGGTAAAGTATCCGGAGTCTGATAAGCTGTTCCAACCGGTATAATCGGGTCAAGCAACGAATCAGGAAATAAAGGAAATATATCGTTAAATACTTTATATCCAAGCAGTTTTACCGTATTTGTGTTTTCAAAATCAGTTTCGTAACCGGTAAGCATATTCGCCATATACTTAAGCAACAAGGCACTGCGCATAGGTGACCATTGTTCCGGTTCAAACCCCATAAGCTTGTATTCAAGAGGCAATGTTTTCCGGGTTAAACTATTAATATATGTGTTAACGCCTTCGGAGTAGCTTTCCATAATAAGCTTCGCCAGCGGATTTTTATTGATTGTTTCAATGCTTTTTTCAGCGGCATATCCCAATCCGAGTCTGCGGTTCTCACGATCCAGGCTCAATGCTTTCTCTCCAACCACTTCTGAAACTCTGCCTGCTGCCACACGGGTTTGCAAATCCATCTGAAACAGGCGCTGGGAAGCTGTTACATATCCCTGAATGAAATAGACATCATGGTCGTTCTGAGCAAAAATATGCGGCACCATTCTATCGTCGTAAACAATGCTTGCTTCATTTTGCAAGCCTTTCAGGCTGATTTTTTCTGCTCCCGCAGGATTTCTGCCTTCTGCCTGTTGCCAGAAGCCGTTAAAAGGATTGAAAAAGGCCCCCAGCTCAGGTAGCGGGCCAATTCTGAATTGCATTGGGATGAAAACCAACACGCTCAAAATGAGGAAAAGAATGAATTGCAGTCCGCGGTTTTTCATGCTTTAGCGTTCCGCGCAATTTAGAAAAAATACGAGTGCTTTCCCTTGGTTGGGAATTAATGATTCTAAAATTGAATCCTACAAATTAAGGAATGAAACAGATCTCCGAAATATGAATTTGACAATTACTAAAAACAAAGCAATTAAATCTTGTTAACCTGAGTATTGAAATTGATCTGATTCAGTTTTACGGATAATGTTATTTTCAGGGAACATCCAGCAAATCGCTATCGGGATTCGGACTTTTTTTCCAGTGTCTGAGGTAAATCGTTCGCAATCCGTATGCTGCCAGAATACCAAACGGAATGGATGAAAATTCAACAGCATACCGGTTGATGTTTTCAATATGGGTATCAAAACCCAGCTCAAGTGTTATTGCGAGAATGAATCCGTAAATAAATGTTCCCAGAAAATATGCAAGAACTCCCAAAATTGCCGGCGGCCAGGGTTTACGGTTGTGCTCAAATGCGAGCTGGTAAAAATGTTTGCCAATAAAATATAGAAGTAGCAGACCGAGCATAATATTGAAATTTTTGTCAATATAATGAGTCTTTTAGTTCTGCCAAAAAAGAATTTTCCTTTTCCCGAAAATTATATAGCAGGATAGGATTAAGGATTGCTTTTAACGGGCTGCAGGAATTTCTGCCCAATTTTCGCCACGTTTGATTCGTGAAATTTGCATTTCGGAGACGTTGTATTTTTTAGCCAGACTCTTTTGAGTAAACCCCTTATTAAGTTTTTTCTTAATCAACATCACTTTATTGGTAGTGAGTTTGAAGTTTTTTCGTCCTTCATATCTTTGGTTGAATGCTGCTTTTTTAGCTGTAATGACGTAAGGACTGAGTTTTTGATGTTCAACGTTTTCGGCTCTGGTCATCCATGCCAGATTAGAAGCATGATTATCCTTTTTATCAAAATTTAAATGTGCAACAAGAAAATGCTCTTCTGAAGGTTTTTCCACAAAATATTCAGCAACCAGACGATGCACTAGTTTATTATAATTGATGGTGCGCTTTAATTCAATTCTTCGAAGTTCCTTTCTGTATTCTTTTTTGATGAGTGTTCTTAAATCTTTTAACTCAGCAATTTTAACCATTCGTTGATCGAATGTTTTTCCCGACTTTTTCTTTTGTTGCTTGTTGATTTTATTTAGCCTCGAAATTTCGCCTTCGAGTTTTGCAATTTGCTCCCTAAAAAAATCAAGACGGTTCTGGTCTTTCACACTACGTTTTTTATACAATTTTATTCGCACAGTGTGATACCCGTTTGAAGGATGTCCTTTCAAATAATTTAATCCAATTAAAGAAGTGGTGTTTCGCACTCTCCCAAAATTTGAAACCTCAATTTTGATGTCATTTACATAATCAAAATCCGGCTTCACTTCTTTCCAAATTTCACCCGCAAAATCTCTTCTCATTATAAATGCTTAAGATTTAATACGGCTTAAAGTTAAGTTATAATTGCCAAACATGTTGCTATTCCTGTGATTTTGTAGGCTAAGTCGTTTTATTTAACTCTAATTGTCCGACAACTCGTCTTATTTGTACTTGAAGTAAAATTACCGCGTTATTAATTTTATGCAAAACAAAGGTTATGAATCGTCAATTTTTAGTTTCAGCTCTGGTTTTGTTTCTTTTTAGCAATGCAAAGGCGCAGATAAAGACCATACAAGGAGAATTGCCTTCATTTGAAGTGGTGAGTACAATCAAACCCGATACGGTGGTTAGTTCCGAAAATTGGATGATTCGGGATTTTGAGTTTCAGGGAGACGATATTTTAGTTTTAACCTGGGACAAGAATCCTGATAAATGCGTGTTACGAAAGATAGATAAGGATAATACTGAGCTGGCGGCTTTAATCCTACAGGAGAAGCCGTATTCATTTTTCAGGGATGTATTCGATCATATTTATCTGATAACCTTTGAACACGTATATTTTATCGGGGCCGATTCACTGGATTTAGTTCCCATGAATGAGGATTTCTTCTTCGGAAGAATTTATCCCATCGCGGAGCGATGTGATTCCACACTATTTTACTCAACCCAAACTCGTAAAAAACCCGATTTTATTTACATTAATTCCACACTGGATACATTACATGAAATTCGTGATAAACACCTGTACGATCTTTATTATTCAGAATACACCTTCCTTCCTTTTCAAACCAAAACTGAAATAAAAAGGAGATGCTACAGAACCGGAGAGAATAAATATGAAGTAGCAGCGGAACTAACAGGTTTTACAAATTCGCTCTGGTGGAGGGAATTGTATTCGCCCATGTTTAGCCGGAATGATTCCGTTTTTATCGCAGATCATTACAAGGATAGTTTGTATGTTTATGGTAAAAATGGCGATAGATTAGGAACATTCCCAATTGAGTTTCATCACAGAAAAGGTTACGAAAAGGAAATCCTTAAAGACGATGATACCGGATTGCTTTTTGCCCGATATCTTATAAATGGAAAAACACAGTTATTACCTTTGGGAAATCATGCCGAATCGGATGCTGAACCTTTAACATTGCAATTCAGATATGTTGACAAAGTTAAAGTGCACAAAGGTAAAGTCTGGTATTTATACCGCCCATTTGAATCACGGCAGAATTCTTTTTTGTATGCCGAGGCAATTAAATATTGAATTATGAAAGTAGCTTTCGTATCAGCACCACCTGTCCAAGATGGTACCAGGCGTGTTCTATAAAACCTTCAATATTCTTTTGCCAGGTTCCGTATTGTGGATTTACAAAATCCCCTGCTAAGAACTCTTCATTGCATCGTTTTATATGTTCAATAAAAGTCTCGGAATTTTTAATAAACAAGTTACGTCTTGCAATCCATTCCGCTTCCTGCTTTAAATCAGGGGCGTCGAAGCTGTATTTATCGCTCATATTTAAAGGATTTCCTTCGAGTACATGACAAAGGCCGGTTATGTAATAATTAATATGGAAACACAGTGTTGCAATTGAATTTAATTCATTATAACTCTTTTTTGCCGTATTGAAATCGGTTTTGTTCAATTGATCCTGCCAGTTGGTACCGGCAATCCAGGTCCCGCTCAGTAGGACATCAGTCAGTCGCTCCGATAGTGTTTGGTTCAGATTTTTATTCATACATCCTTCGATTTAGGAACCATAATTAATGCTTCAAATCTCGTAAAACTCAATTGGTAATTTATCCGGATCAGAAATGAAGAAAAATTGTTTACCTGTATATTCATCGGTTCTTATTTCTTCGGGTGCGCATCCTGCTGAAAGCAGAAATTGATGAGCTTCTGAAATATTACTAACCGAAAATGCTAAATGCCTGAGACCGCAGGCTTCGGGCTGAGTGGGTCGCGAAGGCGGATCCGGAAAACTAAATAATTCAAGCACATAATTATTATTCAAAAATAAATCACATTTCATGGAATTTCTGTCCTCCCTGAAGTACACATTTCGTGCTTCGAACCCGAGGATTTTAGTGTAAAAATTAAATGAAACCTCGTAATCGGCACAAATAATCGCTATGTGGTGGACTGAATTTAATTGAAGAGACATTTTCAATCAGCTTTGATTGGTGAAAATAAACTAATTTGCCCAAAATGATTAGATATGATTTACAGCAAAGTAGCTGGTCTTGGTCACTATGTGCCTGAAAATGTGGTTACAAATGACGATTTAGCCAGGCTCATGCCAACATCTGATGAATGGATAACTGAGCGCACAGGG
>JAGQVC010000144.1 GCA_020438185.1 Bacteroidota bacterium | reverse complement strand
CAGGTTGGTCCGACTTGCGGTGGTTTCGCTGTTATTTATTTGCTGATTAATTCCGGATTTTTTTTGATTAATATTAAGTGAATTATTTCCTCGTTTGGTTTTTGTACTGGCTTTCTTTTCTGCTTTAATGCTGGCGGTATTATCCCTTTGATTATTGTTCGAACCGGATGTTTTATTTTCTTTTTCGGAAGAATTAATTTTCTTTTTGACAGGTGAAATTGTGGGATTTAATTCAGCCTCAGAATTATCATTTTCTGATTTTGTCTGGCCTTCTATAATTAACGGTTCGGTTGATTCTGAAATTTTGTTTTCAGGTTTATTAATTAAATCATCATTTTCTGCAGTGTAAAGATTTGCATCAGAATGCGCATTTGATTCAGGGGCAATACTTTCGGAAGATTGAACCGCCATCTGTTCCGGTTGAATATTATCATCAGAATTCATCATGTAAAAAGCGAATCCTATTAATAATAGGAGACTCAAAACCGATGCAATAATTTTGAATAAACGCAATCTTCTTTTACGTGAAAAATGCGAGTCGAGCATTTCCTCGGCCTGCGGCCAGAAATCTTCGGGTGAATATTTTGAATGATTCGTATCCATCACGAAACATGTTTGGTTAGTTGCAATAAGTCCTGAAGCTTTTGCCGGGCCCTGAACATGTGAACCTTGGAAGTATTTGCAGAAATTCCAAGTATTCCGGCTATTTCTTCATGTGTGTATCCTTCAATGGCATGCAGATTAAAAACAGTCCTGCTCATCTCAGGTAATTTTAAAATGGCTTTTCTTATTTCTTCTCTTTCTTCAAATCCTTCTGCGGGAAAAGAAAAGCCTGATTCTGATTCATTTACCGGCTCATCATAAAGTTCAATTGAATCGCGGTATTTTTTGTTTTTTCTGAATTCGTCAATGATGACCCGTATGGTTATTTTTTTTACCCATGCGTGAAAATATATGGACTCATATTTTTCGGTCATTCGGTCAAGCGACCGGATTAAGTGCAGGAAGCTCAAATTGATTGCCGACTTCAGGTCTTCTTCCTGCGTGTAATACCTGCGGCAAATTTGTAACATGTAGTCAAAACACCACTTATACAACTGGAAGTGCGCCTTCCGGTTGTCCTTTCTGCAATCATTTAGTAGCTGCAGTGGTGGTTTTTCCATAGAAAAAAATCCCCCGGAATTTCCGGGGGATTGGGTTAGGGCAGATTACTTCTTAGAGATTTTCAAAACAGTTGTAGTGCCATCTGTTTTCAGAATATTCAGGAAATAAATACCTGAATTTAATTCAGAAGTTGAAACGTTGCTCAGATCAGAATTGATGTTTCCTTGTTTTACAAGTTTACCATCAACACTTAAAATCTGATATGCTTTGGCATTCGAACCGGAAATTGTAAACATATCGCTGAATGGATTCGGGAACATGCTGAATGGCTCTTCAATTTGTTCGATACCAGTTGTTTGATATCCGGTAATTCCGGCAGGACTATACACATTGATTGTGAAACCGCTTGATGCAAGCTTACCATCGAGAATACCATTTTCGTCAACTACAATTGAATCGCAATAAGTTGCAACACAGTTGTTCGGGCCGTCAACGGTCAGGCAAAGCTCAAAACTGCCTGTAGTCTCAACTGAAATTTCAGGATAAGCGCCGTTCGCAGTTATGCTGATACCGCCTCCATTGATTGTCCAGGTAAAGTTTCCGCTATTAACATTGGATGCATTCACTACATTCACTTCAAAGGCATTTTCCTGACTTACAACGAAGTATGCTGAACACAATGAATCCGGAGGGAATACAACTTCTTCAGGGATTTCAACAGACTGACACTGTGTATCTGTACATTCACCGTTAAGGCTAACTGTTAAACACACATTGTACGATCCTGCACTTGAATAAACATGGAAAGGGTACATTTCGGAAGATGTTTCACCATCACCAAAATCCCATGAATACTGGTAACCTCCTCCAATTGGCGTGTTGTAATATCCGTTTCCGGTTGGGATAAAGAATCCGGTAAGCGGACCTGCTGAGGCAAAGAATGAAGCATCACAATCAGGTGCCGGAGGCTGAATTGTATCGCCAGGAATAACAAGATCAATACAACTATTACAAACGGCTCCACCGCTGGCTACTGAAGTACAAACGAGGTAATTTCCGGGACCGGGAAATTCATATAGGAACTGGAATCCGGTACCAATGCTTACACCGTCTATTTCCCATGATGGCATGGCAGCCGCTCCGGGAACCAGTAAAGTATATGAATATGGCAGGAAGCTGTTAGGCTGAGCAGTTATAGAACAATTCTGTGAAGGATTATCCAGAACGATTGCAATCGTCATAGTTGAAGTGCAAATTAAGCTGCTGTCAGGAGAATTTCCGTAAACGCTTAGATTCACTACTTCTGTGGTGTTTTGAGTATAAGTGTTCGTAACCGTATATCCATTCATGAAATTCCCGTTATTAAATGTCCAGATAAACATACCGCTTGCGGGACTCATGTTGGCCGGTCCGACTAATGTCAGTTCACCGGTTGCACTGTCAAAATCGAAAGTAAAATCACAGTTTTGTGCTTTCGAAAGCCCGAATCCTGCCAGGATAACAAAGGCCAGAGAGAAGAGTTTTTTCATAGTTCAATAGTTTTTATATCCCCAAACACGGACACTATCTCAAAAGGGTTTACACGCCGGGATTATTTATGCCAAATATATTGCATTTGGTTGATTTTCAGTGAATTTAAATTGCTTTCTATTTCAAAGAAGTAACTATACAATACAGAGAAACGTTGAGTATGCAAACAATTGTCACTTGCATGAAGTATCAACATGTTTAATTCTTCAAATAGTTAATGAGTTGGGTGTGAGATTTCTGGTTAACTTTGGTAAAAATGAAAATGAGAACTGCAGTAGAAATAAAAAAGCTTCTTCTAATTGAAGAGTTTCTTAAAATTCAAACAGAAGAAACTATTAGTAAAATTGAATCAATTCTTAAAGAAGAAAGAATTGAGAGGTTAGAACGCGAATTAAATAAACCTTTTACAGAAGCCGAACTGAATAAAATGATTGATAAAGCTGAGAATGAAGCCAATGAGGGCAAATTGGTGTCATCAAAGGGTCTCAAAAAGCAGATTCAATCATGGAAATGAAGATTCTTTGGACTCAAGAATCTGTTGATCGCCTAAAGAACATTTTTGATTACTATAATTATAAAGCATCCTATAAGATAGCAAATAAAATAGTTGAGGGAATAATAAAGCAAACTGAATTATTATCACATAATCCATTTATTGGTCAAAGAGAAGAACTGCTGCGCAAGAGGACAATCAAGTATTATTATTTAATCTACACAAATTATAAAATCATATATTGGATAGGAAATGACTTGATTTATATTGCCACAGTATTCGATACAAGACAAAATCCAGATAAAATCAGACGTGGAATTAAATAATCAATATTAATTAAATCGCTAAGACTAATTTCAACCCTTCAAATTGCGCATCCTCTGTCGCTGCATGGCATCGGGATACAGCAAAGTAAGGTATCCTGCCAAAGGCAGAATGATTAAAATTAGCAAGGCAACCGGCTTCACTACCAGCAACACAACAACCCACAGTACATACCAGATTAAGGTGAAAAGAAATCCGGTGCCTAACAAAACCGAACTGTAAAACTGCGGATCACGAACTACTTTTCCGGTTAAGCGAAATGCCGCTGTCATGGGCAGGGCATGAAATATCATTCCCGCGAGAGCGGGAAAAAATGCCAGCAATAAAAATGCGAGCATACTTTTAGGTCGCGCGGCGCCCGGCACCGATGGCGACATGTGCATGGGAATATGCAATTCGCGGCTTCGCTTTTCGAAGCGACTCAGTTTCTCCCGCAATTCATCGGAATCGCGTTCCAGAAAATTGCTGAGTACTTGCTGTTCATGATCCAGCCGGCCTTCTTCTTCGAAGCGGAAACCAAATACAGGATAGATTTTTTCGGCCCGGCTCAGGGCCAGAGCAATGCCTGCAAATGGCTCCTGATCGCGCTCCGGAATATGAATCATTTCGTCGCAGATTCCCTGAAATAACTCATGAGTGAGTGCCTTTAAAGCCTGCGGCTGATTGCTTTCGAATTCCGACCTGAATTTATTCAGGAAAATACCTTCGCCAAAACCCAGCAATACTTCCGTTCGGAAATTTGTATGGTTTACATAGTTGATTCCCAGCGGAATAATTTGAAAGTTTTCGGGCCAGCCAATTTCAGAAGCAGCCTGAAATGCGATTCGTGCCGTGCCTTTTTTTAAGGGACGTAAACGATGCTCGGGTTTACCATTTCCCTCCGAGAAAATAAGCAGGGCTTTGCCTTCACGCATCAGGCGCGTACAAATTTCGAACGTTTCCTTGTTGTTTTCAAGCGAATCAATCCCATCGCGAATCCGGTAAATGGGAATCATATTGAGCTTGTTGAGCAGGTAGCGTTGCCAGCGTTTTTTAAAGACATCCGAGCGGGTCAGAAACCAGACCGGACGCTTAAGCGTCAAGCCCAAAATTACGGCATCCAGAAAAGCATTCCCGTGATTGGCTGCGAACATTACCGGACCGGTGGACGGAACATTATGCAATCCTCTCAGAAATAAGCGCCTGAGGTGAATTCTAAGCCACAACGTGAGCAACACATGAACAATCCGGTAAAACATCCGTGCAAGATGCTAAGCAATGGTGGATTGTGCAACAGGCATCCTTGCGATTGCTTTTAATTTTCAGTCACCAGCCTTTTTCCTTCCACAAAATCGTACAAAGTCAGCCTGCGCAAACTGTAATAAGCCATCCAGTAATCACCAAGCGTATTCACATACGTAATCAAAGCCTGGTCTTTCTCATTCTGGGCAATCAATAAATTGGTTATGTCAACTGTACCAATCCGGTATCGGTTTTTCGCCACTTCGTAACGTTTTTGTGCAATCGTATCGGCTTTCGCCGAGATGTTCAAACTGTTTTCGAGTTGTTTTAATTGCAGCGCAGCTGCGAAGACGCTCTGCTCCATATTGTTGCGATTCAATTCTATTTGTGCCTGCTGGGCCTCAAGTCCGGCTTCGGCAGCCTTCTGGTTGGCCCGGTTCAATCCCATGCTGGCAATCGGAATACTGAACGAAATGCCCGCAAACTGCGATTCCAGCGGATTCTGAGTTGATGCATCAAAGGTAGCGCCCGTCTGGTTGAGTCCGTAACTTATATTCATGTCGGCACTCAATCGGCGGTTTCGTTTTGCTTCGGTTAGCGCCCTCCGGGCGGAATTTTCATTCATGGCCCAGTTAAGCGGATCACTACGGTTGTTCATAGCCTCATT
>JAGQVC010000143.1 GCA_020438185.1 Bacteroidota bacterium | reverse complement strand
TATGGCTGAACATTGCTAACCTTGGAATTGCGAAAATAAATCCCAATACCAATAAGATTCAATTTACCGGTCGTAGCAGAGGCTTATCGGGAACACGAATTGGCTGTATGAATACCGATTTATCGGGCAATTTATGGATGATACACGAAAATGGAATTTCGGTATTAATTGCAGAAAGCGGCCTTGTCAGGAATTTCGGAAGTGATTATGGTTTGGTATTTAAAACACCTAATTTTATTGGCCCGGGAGATGACGGATTGATGTATGCCGGCGGGGAGGATCGGCTGGTAGGATTTCATCCCGAAGCACTTCTAAAAGATTTTGGAGGCGGCTTTATTTATATCACAGAAATTAAATTATTTAATAACGATTTTAATGCAAATAAGACAGCAAATATTATTGATTCCTTAAATCTTAATTATGATGAGAATTACTTAAGTTTTGGCTTTACTGTTCCGGACATAAATACCCGGTCTGACTTTTATTATTTCAGCCTGTTAAGCGGATTTGACAAGGACTGGGTGAGTTGCGGTACCAAAGGTGAAGTCAATTATTCGGGCTTACCGCCCGGAAAATATGAATTGAATTTACGGGCAAAAAATGCTTCCGGAGCCTGGTGCAGTCCGGCTAAAAAAATAGTACTAATTATTAATCCTCCTTTCTGGAAGACCTGGTGGTTCCGGATTTCGGCTATTTTAATTGTATTATTCTGCATTTATTTAATTTATCGTTTCCGTGTGAAACAAATTGAGCGCAAAGCCCGCGAAGAGAACCTGTTTGCAGAAAAGATGCGGGAATTGGAAAATATGGCACTACGCAGTCAGATGAATCCGCACTTTATTTTTAATTGCCTCAATTCGATAAACAGTTACATTGTTAAAAGCAAGCCCGATGAGGCTTCGATGTACGTAACCAAATTTTCAAGATTAATCAGGCTAATTCTTGATAATTCCCGCTCGGCAAGCATACCGCTTGAAAAAGAGCTAACGGCATTAAAGCTTTACATAGACATGGAAAACCTGAGGTTTAATAACAGATTGAATTATGAGATAATTGCAGAACCCGGGTTGGATTGGGTTCCGGTTCCCCCAATGATTATTCAGCCTTTTGTTGAAAATGCAATCTGGCATGGACTGCTTCACAGTAATAATCCGGGCTATATTAAGATTAACATTTCAGCCGAAGGCGAATTTTTAATTTGTAAAATAACAGATAATGGAATTGGACGAAAAGCTGCGGCCGAGTTAAAAAGCAAAAGCAGTTTGAAGAACAAGTCGCTTGGAATGCAAGTCACAAAAAGCAGAATAAAAAGTTACAACCTGAGTGATGAGGAAGGAGAAAATCCTGAAATTCGTGATGTGGTTGATGAAAACGGTGAGGCTGCAGGTACAGAAGTAATACTAAAAATCCGCATATACCATGGCACAGGAGAATAAATCCCGCCTGAAAGCAGTCATTGTTGATGATGAACAAAACGGCATTGAGTTTCTGCAATACAGTCTGGAGCGCAATTGTCCCGAAGTTGAAGTTTGCGGTACGTTCAATCTTCCGCTTGAGGCGCTTGAGAGCATTCCCGAACTAAAACCGGATATATTGTTTGTGGATGTGGAAATGCCCCGAATGAATGGATTTGAGCTGGTTGAAAGGCTTAGTTATCCCGGACTTCACATTATTTTTACCACAGCCTACAATGAATTTGCACTAAAAGCCTTCCGGGTATCAGCAACAGATTATTTATTAAAGCCTATAGATACCGAAGAACTTAAGCAAGCCGTTCAAAAAGTAATCGCACTTACCAGGGAGGATAACACTCCGGTTCAGGAGTTACTGGATTATATCCGCGGTCAGAAAAATATTAAGAAAATTAGTGTTTCAACTGATAAGGGTATTTATTTTCTGGAGCCGGATGAGATTATTTATTTGCAATCAGAAGGTTCTTATACACACTTTTTTCTTTCCGGAGACCGTAAAATTCTATCATCGAGACCGATAGGTGAATATGAAGAAATGCTTGGAGAAAGAGGTTTTTTCAGAATCCATCATTCCAGCATTATCAATGTGCAGCATCTCAATAAATACATCCGCCAGGATGGCGGCTATGTGGAGATGAGCAATGGAAGCACGCTCACAGTTTCGAGGCGTAAAAAGGATGAG
The DNA here is from genome assembly GCA_020438185.1 of Bacteroidota bacterium. Classification (GTDB taxonomy): domain Bacteria; phylum Bacteroidota; class Bacteroidia; order M30B66; family M30B66; genus M30B66. Next base: position 3,199 of record JAGQVC010000143.1, on the reverse strand, counting down.
TTTCTTGGATTCCTGAGCAAGTAAGAATCCGATTATTCGTCAGGTTAACCACCTGTGAAATGAATCCTGCCACCTGTTGAATAACCAGAGATATGTACGGTCTATTGGGCAATTTTACAACATGCAAAAATCTATGCGCTGCCTGTTTGTATTGATGTTAGTGCTGCTTGCCGGAAGTGTCGGCAACAGGCTGTTTGCGCAGGATTTATCGCAAATTGGTAAAGGAAAAGCGGTGCGCATGAGCGGCACCATGAGCCTTCAGGGCGGACCTTACATTTATCTGGGCGACGGGCAAGCGAGGAACGAACCATTCTGGTGGATGGCACAGGGAAACCCGGTTTTGAGCATTTATGGCTGGCAACTGCCATTTAGTTTCTCTGTTGGTTCGCAACACAGGGCTTTTAATCAGCCCTTTAACCGGTTTGGTGTGAGTCCGTTTTACAAATGGGCTACATTCCATTTTGGTTACCGTAGTATGCGATTTAACCCTTATGTAATGTCGGGTTTGCAGTTTCTTGGCGCCGGTGTGGAACTGAACCCGAAAGGATTCAGGTTTGCAGCTTTTTATGGTCGTTTTGCCAAACCAGTAAGGCAGGATACGCTGGCTTCAATTACTCCTGATCCCGCCTACCGGCGGATGGGCTACGGCGTGAAGGTTGGAGCAGGAAGCAGAAGGAATTATGTCGATTTAATGCTATTCAGGGCCTGGGACGATACCACTTCCATCCCGGCACTGTCGCCTTCGGCGGAAATAGCACCCCAGGAAAATCTGGCTGTAGGGCTTAGCACAAGATTATCGTTTACCAAACGATTGCATTTTCGTTTGGAAATGGCAGGAAGCTTTTTGAACCGCGATACCAGACTGGCAGTGCTGGACACACTGGATGAAATAAACCCGATAAAAAATCTTTTTACACCTAAAATCGGAGGTCAGCTACTTACAGCCGGAAATGCATCCCTGCAATACAATCTGAAAGCAGTTAGCCTTAGGTTGACTTACAAGCGAGTGGATCCTGATTACCGCTCACTTGGGGCATTTTACCAGCAAAGTGATTTGCAATCCTTAACACTGGACCCGAGCTTCAGAATGTTCAGGAACAAATTCAGGTTATCGGGGTCAATTGGACGGCAGCAGGATAATTTATACCGCAGAAAGAGCTTTACATCACTACGGACAATTGGCTCGGCAACAGCGACTTATGCCCCTTCAAAAGATTACAGCATAAGTGCGAGCATGGCGAATTACGGAATTCAGCAGCAAGCCGGATTGCAGGTTCTGAATGATACATTCAGAGTTGCTCAGGCCAACCGGAGTGTGTCACTTAGCCAAAATATCAGCCGTTCGGATAAAAAGCGAGTTGTTAATCTGAACACCACAATTTCATACCAGCAATTGCAGGACCTGAATCCGTTCAACACCTATTCGTCCAGTGAAAACACCGTTTGGTTCGGTAATATTTATGTTAATCGTGTGAGGCTGAAAGATAATCTCAACCTGAACGGAGGGATTAATTTTAGTCATAACACATTTGCAAGCGGTAATTTTATTCTTGCGGGACCAAGTTTAGGAGTTTCAAAACCCATTAAAAACAATAAAATTGTTCTTAATGGTAACCTCAATTACAATCTTGGTTTCCAGAATGGTAACCGCTCCGGAAGCACACTTAATTTATATACAGGGGCGAGCTGGCAGGTGAGCCGTTCGCATCAGTTTACTGTAACACTCAACACATTGCATAACAGCACCAATTACCTCAGTTCGGGTAAGTTTACCGAAATCAGGTTGCTTGCCGGCTATGTGCTTTTATTTCAACCAAAATCATGAAGAACATGAAACGCCTGTTTTTCTTCCTTATACTTTCGCTGTTGCTCCTGCCTTTTGCCGGTCTGGGACAGATTTTCCCTCTTAATCTAAGCGTTCAGGTTAATCCGCCGTACACGGCGAATTATGCCAGTTACTTTACCGGAGCGGGGCAGGTAGTTTTAACGATTAACAATACCTCCGGAACAACAAGAAATATTTATCTCGCAGGAGCCATATCAACTATTGATGGCAGCATTGAGGTAAGAACATCGGGCGATGAGCCCTGGCCGGGACCTGCATTGCTGGTGCCACCCGGCGTGCACCAATACAGTGGAAATGACTTATTGCCCTTCTCGGAAAATTCGAATGTTGAATATACCGGAATAACACAGCAGGATATCATTAACGGAATACTTCCTGAAGGTGAATACCAGATTTGTATGCGCGCTTACGATTTTGCCTCGTATGAGCCATTATCGCCTGCTGAGCCTCAGGGATGTTCAAATATTTTTTCGATTCAGTTTCCTCCTCCCCCACAAATTATAGGACCTGAATGTGGCGGATTTGTAACTGCAAGTACACCCACAAACCTGCTTTTTAACTGGCAACAGCCCAGCGGTTTACCCCCTTCGGTTACACCCCGATACAATTTTAAACTCGTAGTGTGGCCCGATGGCATTGACGCGCAATCGGCGCTGGAAAGCAGCACAGATCCGGTATTTGAAACAACCCTCCTGACCCCCAGCCTGATTTACACTGCCGGGCAACCGATGCTCCTAACCGGCCGTCGGTACGCCTGGCGTGTACAGGCATTTGATCCTTTGGGCGGTACCATTTTCCAGAATGAGGGTTATTCTGAGCCCTGCAGTTTTACCAACTCCGCAGCAGGGAGCGGAGGGCCCTTCACTGCCATTTACCCCCAGAGCGGCGACACCCTGCCCTGGACTTACATGCCTGTAATTCATCGGTTTGACCCTTATTCGAATGATTATGTGGGGCATAACCGCACCTTCAGGTTACGCGAGAATGGCAGTCAGGTGGACGTTTTTACCCGAAACATGAACTGGCCATACGGACCGGAACAATCTCAGGAAAGCGCCCTGGGTGGGATGGATATAACGCAAGAAGAATCGCAGTACATCAATCTTTACAAACGGATTGACAATTCGCCAGCTCCGGTGCAGTTTACCCATGGGAGGCGCTACAGCTGGGATGCGGATATTCAGATTGAAAATGCATCAGGTTCGGACATTTTCGGTGCCCTTTCGGGCGATTTTGTTTCAGGAATGGGCCGGCCCCGGCCGATTGAACCGCCAAACGGCGATACTGTTTTAAGATCAGAGCCCCTCAGTTTGAGGTTCCGGACTGCCGAAGCCCCGGATATGCTCGTGCCTG
>JAGQVC010000142.1 GCA_020438185.1 Bacteroidota bacterium | reverse complement strand
TGGGCACCGCCCTGAACAGTAATATTTTTCCGGTCGCCCTGTTGTTGCGAGAAAATTGTTGTGGCCGTTAACCGGCCGAATTTTAGTTTCGTTTTTACACCCATCAGACTCTGGCTACCGGTGATGAGCGTTCCGTTTAGTGGAAGGTTCACATTCCCGGCTTCGAGAAGCTGAATAATTTCATCTTCTTTCCCTTCGTATTTCAGGTTAACCTTGTTGTCGAAATTGAAGCCGGTTTCCGTATTGTAATTGGTCTGGAGTTCGATTTTGTCTCCGATTTTACCAACCACATTCATCTGAATTTTTTGCTGGAAATTAAATGCCCCAACTCTTTGCTGGCGGATTGGCAACTGAGGGTTTTGAGTTCTGTTAAAGTTACCTCCGAAAATAAGTTCAGCCGAGCCCTGCGGGCGGATGTCAATTGTGTTTGAGCCGAAAATACTGGCAAATGCATCACCCGGAACTATAATTTTAGGTGCGAATCCCTTTTGTTTTCCGGCATCATCCGAAGCTATTCTGTCGCGCCAGTTTTTTTTGATGGCGTTATCAAAATCCATGTCCTGATATTCGGTAAATGTCAGGTAGCTCGGGTATCTGTAATACTGGTCGCCAATCTTCTGAACTACATCGTATTCATTGGTTTTCGGATTCAGTTCTATGCTGGTTTCAACATTCGAAGGGTCGTTCAGGAATAAGCCGTTTGGATTCGGATCCAGCGGATCGATGTCTTCGTCGGAGAAAGGAAATGGCAGTACATCCGATGTGTCTGTATCGGTAGTGTCTCCCGGACCAGGTAAATAGAAATTCTTTTCCTCGGCCAGAAATACAGGTCTGCTCCACGCAGTCATGACAAAAGCCATGAACAGCAGCGGCGCAAATGAGATATAAATGTATTTAGCGTAAGTTTTCAATCAATATCTGACTTATTGAAAGCTGACAATTCGCACCCCTATACGTTAAAGTGACTTCAAGGTTAACTTGATCATTTCTTCAACGCTAAGGTCTGATCCATTGGATTTAATGACTTTTTCCAATGCCTTTTCGGATACGTTCCGCGCAAACCCCAACAAAGTCAGTGCAGTTAACGCTTCGCTTCTGGTAGTATTGTGCATGCCAACAAAAAGTTCGGGGCTTATTCCGCCGCCGTCAAATTTCCCTTTCAGATCAATGATTATGCGTTGTGCGGTTTTTTCACCTACTCCTTTTACCCGTTTGATTGTAGCAACGTTGTTTGTCATTACGGCTTCTGCTAATTCATTCGTTGTGAGCGAAGATAAAATCATCCTGGCGGTGCCTGCGCCCACACCCGACACATTTATTAACATCCTGAATGTTTCTCTTTCTGCCTTTCCGGCGAAGCCGTACAATACATGTGCATCCTCGCGGACAGCGAGATGTGTGTAAAGCAGACAAGCTTCCTGATCCGGTATTTGCGAATAGGTATTCAGCGAAATATGCATCAGATAGGCCACCCCGCCACATTCAACAACGGCATAGGTTGGCGTTTTTTCAATCAGTTTCCCTTTAAAATACTCGTACATGCTGTATTAATCGGATTAATGATGTGCCTGTGCATCAACCACAGCCAGAGTTACCATATTAACAATTTCGCGCACCGAACTTCCCAGCTGAAGGATGTGTACCGGTTTTTTCATGCCCAGAAGCATAGGCCCGATTGCCTCCGAGCCGGCAAGTTCCTGCATAAGCTTATAAGCAATATTGCCTGCGGCAAGATTTGGGAAAATGAGCGTGTTTACTTTGTTGTTTACCAGGTGGCTGAATGGAAACTGTTCCTCGAGCATCTGGTTATTCATCGCAAAATTTGCCTGAATTTCACCGTCAACAATCAGATTGGGATGGTGCTCATGCAGGTAAGCAGCTACCTCCCTCATTTTAACGGCATCTTCGCCTTCAGAAGAGCCAAAATTGGAGTAGGAGAGAAGTGCCACTTTGGGCGTAATTCCAAGGTTGCTAACAGCCTGAGCAGTAACCAATGTTATGTCAATAAGTTCCTGCTTATTCGGATTGATATTTACCGTTGTGTCGGCAAAAAACACCGGACCATTTTTGGTAATAATGATGTACAAACCTGCTACCCGGCATACATTTTCCCGCGTGCCAATTACCTGAAGCGCCGGTCGCACTGTATCGGGATATTTTAGGGTGAGGCCGGAAATAAGTGCATCGGCTTCACCGGTATGAACCAGCATAGCTCCGAAGTAATTTCGCGAACGCATCAGCTGTCGCGCTTCATAAAGTGTTAATCCTCTGCGCTTTCGCTTGTCATAAAGTAGTTCCCCAAAGTGTTGAATGCGATTGTCTTCTGCTTCGCTGCGAGGGTCAATCACTTCAATATCAACCAGATTGATACGGTGCTCCTCACAAATAGCTTTGATTTTGGCTTTGTTACCCAGCAAAATTGGGGTGGCAATGCCATCATTATGAAGCGTTTGTGCGGCTTTAAGTATTTTGTAGTTGTCAGCTTCTGCAAAAACAACGCGCTTGGGTGACGTTTTCGCCCGGTTGGTCAGTCGGTCCATCAGCTGATTGTCGTTCCCCATGCGTTTCAGGAGCGAATCGCGGTAGGCTTCCATATCAGCTATGGGCTGCCGTGCAACCCCCGAATCCATAGCAGCCTGCGCAACCGCGGGGGCTACCCACGTTATAAGTCTAGGATCGAGTGGTTTTGGGATGATGTAATCTTTTCCAAATTCCAGATTTACCTGGTTATAAGCCATATTGACCAATTCGGGAACGGGCTGTTTTGCCAGATCGGCAATTGCGTAAACCGCTGCCAGCTTCATTTCTTCGTTTATGCAGGTGGCGCGTACATCCAGCGCACCTCTGAAAATGAAGGGAAAACCAAGTACATTATTTACCTGATTCGGGAAATCGGAACGGCCGGTCGCCATAATAATATCTTCGCGGGCAGCCATGGCGTCATTATACGGAATCTCCGGGTCGGGATTCGCAAGCGCAAAAACAATAGCTTTCGGAGCCATACTCTTTATCATATCGCCCGAAACTATATTCCCTTTCGAAAGTCCCACAAACACGTCAGCACCCTTCAGTGCATCGCTTAGCGTACGGGCATCAGTCTGGCGTGCAAAAAATTTCTTTTGTTCATCCAGGTCTTCACGCTGCGCGTGGATAACTCCTGTTGAATCGCACATGAGCAGGTTTTCTTTACTTACCCCCAGTTGCAGGTAAAGACGCGCACATGAAATGGCAGAAGCACCGGCACCATTGAAAACCACACGTACTTCCTCAATTTTTTTCTTGCTCAGTTCCAGTGCGTTCAGTAATGCCGAGCCGGTTATAATTGCTGTACCGTGCTGGTCGTCATGCATAATCGGAATCTGAAGCTCAGCCTTGAGACGCTTCTCAATTTCGAAGCATTCCGGAGCCTTAATATCTTCCAGGTTTATTCCACCGAAGGTGGGAGAAATAGCCTTAACCGTACTTACGAAACCATCGATATCCTGAGTATCGATTTCAATATCGAAAACATCGATGTCGGCAAAAATTTTGAAAAGCACGCCTTTCCCTTCCATTACCGGTTTGGAGGCCTCCGGCCCGATGTTTCCCAATCCCAGAACAGCAGTGCCGTTTGATATAACAGCAACCAGATTCCCTTTCGCGGTGTATTTATAAACATCTTCGGTATTGGCCGCTATTTCGAGGCAAGGCTCCGCAACTCCGGGCGAATAAGCCAGAGAAAGATCCCTCTGTGTAGAGGTTGGTTTACTTGAAATCACCTCAATCTTACCAGGCCGTCCGTTGGAATGATAGTCCAGGGCCTGTTTTTTCTTGTATTCATCCATAGGTGGTTGATTTACAATTAATTAGTTCTTTACGCCAGCTTGCAAAAGCGCAAAAGTAATTGAATTTACCCGAAGGCAAATGACTGAATACAATTGTATTTTCAACAATCAGAGCTATTACAGGCTTTAGTTGCAGGAAATAGGATCGCCACTGATGAATTTTTACAATTATTCAGAAATTGATGAAATATTTTATACGTTTGAGTTTCACTGAAAATGAACGATATGCCACGCGTTGTTGTGTTTTCCGGAGCAGGAATTAGTGCAGAAAGCGGATTGAAGACATTTCGCGACAGCGACGGATTATGGGAAGAATATTCCATAATGGATGTGGCAACGCCGGAGGCCTGGAAGCGGGATCCGGAACTGGTTCTTCGGTTCTACAACGAGCGTCGCAAACAAATGCGACAAGCTTTACCCAATCCGGCTCACTTTGCGATTGTAAAACTTGCTTCGCATATGCCTGTTGATGTGATAACCCAGAATGTAGATGATTTGCACGAAAGGGCTGGTTCTGCTTCAGTATTACACCTTCACGGAGAGCTGGCAAAAGTAAGAAGTGAAATTTATCCTGAACCTTTGTACGATCCTGTAAATGATGTAATTAATCTTGGGGACCTCTGTGAAAGGGGAACGCAGTTGCGCCCGCATGTCGTTTGGTTTGGTGAGTCGGTTCCCATGATTGAACCTGCAAGCCAGCTGGTTAGTCAGGCCGATATTCTTATAATTGTGGGTACTTCACTTAATGTTTATCCGGCTGCCGGACTTGTTCACAGTGCACCTTATGGTTGCCGTAAAATTCTGATTGATCCGGCTGAGCACAATACAGGCAATGTATTCAGACTTCAGCACATCCGGGAGAATGCCGGAACCGGACTTCCGCGAATCGTGGATGAACTTATTGCCGGTTTTATCTCCGAAAATGCTTAATTGTAAAGCTGTAAAAGTGACTGAAAGACTTTATCCTGCTTTTCTCTAAGGCGGTCTTCTGCAATTTTTTCGGCTCTGTTATAGCCTCCCATATAATATCGCTGAAACCAGGGCAGCACCGAACCAAAAGCATCCAGCAATGTGTATTTTATTGCCGTGTGGATTCCCAGCGTAAGAAATGCTCCGGTAAGTAAAAGCGAATTGATGCCGTTTTTAATATCGCCCGAATAAAACTGCCCCAATCCGGGTAGGAAAACGCTCATAATTCTTGCAGTTTTCGGATTCGGATGTTTAATCTTGCTCAATAAAGTAAATAAGCTATCCACTTGTTGCCTTTCTTCTATCGCATTTTCGGGCAAAGCTGCCAAAAATGAGGCTTTACCATTGTCAAAGTCGAATTGCTGAAAGTAAGCTACACCGAGCAGGAAATTGCGATATTTTAATAGCGAATCACTCACATTTTCAGAAATACTGAACAGGTCAATCTGTGCCAGCATGCTGTTTCCATCGGCAAGCAGGCCGGATGTCTTGCGTAAATTGTAATAAACCTGTTGTTCGTATGAATTGCTTGCTTTTGAAGCCCGGCTGTAATATTGAACAGCTTCCTGAGCTTTCCCCTGCTGCATTCGAATATC
>JAGQVC010000141.1 GCA_020438185.1 Bacteroidota bacterium | reverse complement strand
ATCTGCAGCGAATACCCGGTTTTTGCCGGCGAGAAAACTGCCGGGTTCGCCTGCTTCAACGAAAGGCGTTTTTCGGATAAACGAGCCCATGCTGGCCTGAATTACTTTTGGGTTGGTCCATTCCACGCAATCGGAGGAACAGATTACCGCTTCAACACCAAACCAGTCGGCCAGTCTGATGAGGCTTCCCATATTACCCGGATCGCGGATTGCATCGAGATACAAATACACTTTATCTGATTGAAAATGAGGCTCCCGTACCTGCGGTATTCTGCACAAGGCAAATCCATCCTGAGGATTGCTGAGTGCACTCATTTTCCTGAGCTCTGCCTCATCTGTAATTTCGAATGTAAGCCCTGCTGCAGCAGGAAGCCCCCTTAATTCAGCAATAAATCTTTCGGAGCCAAAAACAGCATCAACCAGAAAGGTTGAATGCATTAATTCTGAAATAATTTTCCGCCCCTCGGCGAAGAACATACCGCGTGCTTGTCTGTACTTCTTGTGATGCAAAGCAAGTATGTCAGACATGATTTTTTTTCCCGGCATGTAAAAGCACTATTTTTGGTGAGTCAAAGGTACCAATTCGTGCGGATGCAATTCCCCCAAAGTATTCAGTTTTATTTAAAATTTTGCCGGAAAGGATTGCCTGTTATTCTTGCGACTCTTGTGATTCAGGCGTGTTCGCCCACACGAAAAGTACCTGAAGGTGAGTATTTGCTCAACCGGAATGTAATCGTGAATAACGATACGAACCTACCCGATTCGGAGCTCGAAGGTTATGTGAGACAAAAGCCCAACCGGAAGATTTTTGGTTTCTGGCGTTTTCATCTTTGGATTGCTTCAACGGTAAACCGTGAAAAATTTGACCCACGCTATAACAGGCGTCTGCAGAAACGAAAGGAGTTGAATGAGAAGCGAAAACTGGAAGGAAAGAAGTTAAAAAATGAAGAACCCCTGAGTATTTCAAAGTGGCTGCTTGAGGTAGGCGAAGCTCCGGTTATATTTGATGAAGCGATGATGGATCGCTCGGCCCTTCAGATTGAGCTCCTTCTTAAAAACAACGGCTATTTTAATGCGGTTGTCAGGGATTCGGTTGAAATTCTGAAGAAGCCCAAAATGAAAAACGCAGTGTACGTTATAGATGCAGGCACTGCTTATCATATTGGGAATGTAGATTACGATATTGACGACTCTGATATTCAAAGTCTTGTATACAGTGATGCAAAAAACAGCCTGGTTAATTCGGGCGATTTGTACCAGACCGAAAAGCTTGATTCAGAACGCGACAGGATTAACTCGTTTCTGAAAAACAAAGGGTATTATACGTTTGTAAAATCCTACATATCGTATACAGCCGACAGTGCCGCAGGAAACCATACTGTTAATATAAAACTCCGGATTGGCAATCCGGTTCGCCGCGTTCAGGGCTTTGTTGACAGCACTATTACCGGAAAACACATCAAGTACAAAATCAACAATATTTATGTGACCGGTGATTACTCCATTCGAAGGGATGAATTAATAAGTGAGGACACGCTGTATTTCGACAACATACATTACATCAGCGAGGATCAGCTGAAGTTCAAGCCGAAGGCTATAAAGCCGTCTATACTGGTAAAACGGGGAGATTTGTATTCCCGGAAGGCCTCCGAAAATACGTACAGACGCATTTCCGAAACCAAGGCATTTAAGTTTATCAACGTGCAGTTTAAGCCTGTGGCAGCCGATTCGTCCGATTTGCTTGATTGTGAGATTCATCTGAGTCCAAAACCCCGTCACGGATTTACGGTTCAAACGCAGGGAACGAATACGGCAGGTAACTTAGGTGTGGCTCTTAACTTCATTTATCAGAATAACAATTTGCTTAAGGGACTTGAGCTGTTTGAAGTGAGGATGAACGGGGCTCTTGAAGTTCAGCAGATTGTGAACGATGTGCAGGGCGAAAATCAAACAATTCAGGAGTTCCTTCCTTTCAACACATTTATGTTTGGTCCGGAAGCTTCGCTTCAGATTCCGAAGGTACCCGGGATTGTGAAATTTCTGGGCGGACGCTCCGCACGAACTCAAATTGTCACTTCATATAACTTCCAACAACGTCCTGATTATAAGCGACAAATATTTAATGCAACATATGGTTTCACGGCTCACCCGAATAACAAGGTTACTACCATTTTAAATCCTGCCGAAATAAACTTTGTAAGCGTTGATCTGGGAGCTGATTTTGAAAATTTGCTTGAGCAATCAAACAATCTGTTTCTGAAAAACAGTTACCAAAGTCAGCTTATAGCCGCCCTGCGATTCTCATATATATATAACTCGCAGAAAGTTGGAGAGTCGCGTAACTTCTTCTTCTTTCAGGGCAATTTTGAAAGTTCCGGTTTGATGCTGAACGCTTCACGTAATTTTTACCCCAATCCCGGGATCATCGACGATAAATACGTGATTTTCGGCGTGCCCTATTCTCAGTATGTGCGCTTTGATATTGACTCGCGTTATTACCGATACGTGGGCAAATCATCAACAATAGCCAACCGTTTAATTGTAGGTTTGGGCATTCCGTACAACAACAGTTCGGTAATGCCTTTTGCCAAAAGCTTCTTCTCGGGCGGTGCAAACGGATTGCGTGGCTGGATTGCCCGTTCGCTGGGCCCTGGTGGATACAACCCGGCAAGCGGCGTGAGGTTCGACCAGATTGGTGATATTAAACTGGAGTACAATTGCGAGTACCGCTTTCCGGTTTACAAGTTTTTCGAGAGTGCCATTTTCGCTGACGCGGGAAATGTTTGGCTTCGCCGGAAAGATGAAAGCAGGCCGCTGGCCGATTTCAGATTCTACCGTTTTTACAAGGAAATAGCAATGGATGCGGGGATTGGCTTCCGTTTCAATTTTGATTTCTTCATCATCCGGCTTGATGCTGCACATCCGATTCGGGAGCCCAATTATACTGAAGCCGATCGCTGGTCGTTTGGACGAATTGCTATGAAAAGAGTCAATTTCAATCTTGGAATCGGGTATCCTTTCTGATGGAAAACATACAATCTCAATTCTTTAAATCGCTTCGCGTGGTCGAAATTTCAACCGTGCTGGCCGGTCCGCTTACCGCGCGATTTTTTGCCGAATGTGGCGCCACCGTTATAAAAGTGGAACCACCTCCTGGCGATGTAACCCGTTCGTGGAAAACTTCAAACGAAACCAACGAGGTTTCTTCGTATTTCGCTTCGGCTAACGCCGGAAAGCAATACATGCGACTTGATTTGAAATCGGCCGAAGGCCGGAAAAAACTGGACGAGCTGCTTGCCGATGCTGATGTTTTTATTTCGAATTTATTGCCATCGAGCGCGGCAAAGCTGAAACTTGCACCTGAAGATTTGAGAACGAATTACCCGCACCTGGTTGCCGGAATTATTGAAGGTTATGGCAACGGAAGCAGTCGCCCGGCTTACGACATTGTGCTTCAGGCAGAAACGGGCTTTCTTTCATTAACCGGAACCGGCTCTGTTGCGGCAAAGTTGCCGGTTGCCTTTATTGATTTGCTGGCTTCGCATCAGCTCCGGGAATCACTGCTGATGGGGTTGATGCACAAGCAGCGCAGCGGGAATGGCTCGGTGAGCACAGTTAGCTTGTTTGACGTTGCTATCGGCTCGCTTGGGAATCAGGCTGGCGATTATCTCATGTCGGGCAATGTCCCCGGTCGTTTGGGAACACTTCATCCGGGTATTTCTCCTTACGGTGATTGTTTTACTTGCAGTGACGGAAGACAAATCGTGCTGGCCGTGGGCAGCAATGAACAGTTCCATCAGCTTTGTGAATTGTGCGGCAAAGCCGAACTGGCTGCTCAGGAACAATTTGCTGACAATCAGGCTCGCGTGAAGCACCGTGTTTTGCTGCACGAAACGTTGCAGCCGGCTTTTTCAGTCCGCCCATCGGGCGAATGGGATGAACTCCTACAGAATCATCGTGTTCCAGCCGGAATTATTAAGAATCTGAAAGAGGTTCTGCATTCGGAAGCGGCACAGGCCGATATACTGCATGAAAAAATTGACGGTTTCAACGTTAGTTCCGTTAAAACCGTCAACCTTAAACTGTTTTCTTAATTACTGAAAGATTTAGTAGCGGTTGGGAGAATCTTCCTCCTCGTCGCTGTAATCAAAATCGCCCTCTTCTTCCCTCGCCCTTTCGTAATCTTCCTGCGTGATTTTTTTCACATTTTTAGCGACTTCGTTGCCCTTTTCATTGATGTCGGTGGTAAACTGAACATAATCGCCATCCTTAATTTCATTAAAATCGCCCTCAATCACGTCCTGGTAGTGGAAAAACAGGTTATTCGGCGGATAAGCCACAAAACCGTATCCCGATTTCATATTCAGAGTGCGTGAATGTTTCACGTCGCCGGTTTCAACAATACCCGTGTACATTTTAGGAGCGCTTTCCTGAACCACAAACAGCTGCGAAACGGTTGAATCCTTTCCTTTTACGCGATTGTCGATGATTTCGTGCATTGCAACCGGATAGGTTACTTCTTCGAGGAGATCCTGAGAAGTGCGGGTAACTATTTCACGTCCGGTATCGTCGGTGTATTCAAAATCCCAGCTAAGCACCATAACGCGGGTACCAAGCGTGTTTACCTTGCGGATGAGCGGCACAAAATCTCCATCGGAAGTGATGAGCACGAGGACATCGTATTTTTTCATCCAGGTTAGCTCGAGTGCTTCAAGAGCCAGCCAGACGTCGATTCCTTTTTCTTCCTTTCGGCCACCACGAGTGCGAAGTGGAAGGTAATGCGTAACAACGCCTTCACTCATCAAAACATCGTCGAACAAGCGGTCGTTGTAAAGCTGATTACCGCGCTGCGAGGCTTCGTAAGCGCTCATCCTGCCCCTGAAATAATGGGCATCAACCACATGGCACAGGCTTACGTCAACTGCCATTTCTTCGGCAATCTGCTGCCTGATAAAATGGTGCAGTCCGGCAATACTAATGCGGCGGCGGCGCTCATGAAAATAATTGTAATAATTGCTTACGTGCAGGAAATAGTTTCCGTCGTAAAAAACTCCGATGCGAACCACACCGTTAACTGGATCTACCATGATTTTAAATAATTGATCTAAAATGAATAATTGCAGGAAGTAAAAGCTATTTCAAATACATCAATTATCCGCCGAAGGCGAGATACTATATAAATACAATAAATACTTAATAACTGATGGTTTAATCTAACCTTACTCCGTTGCTTAATACAAGACAAATATAAGAAAACAATGTTCGGCAAAAAAAATCCCGGCATAAAGCCCGGGATCTTTTCTTTGGGTTTGATGTGTTCAATTAATGGTGCAAATATCTTAAAAATTTGGATTTAGGAATTCTGCCTGATGAGAGGAATGAGTGATGAGTGAATCAGTTCTAGCTGGAGCGAAGTGTAAGCGTAGAAATGATTCATCCCGAGTGGAAGCCTTTATGGCTGGAACCTCGGG
>JAGQVC010000140.1 GCA_020438185.1 Bacteroidota bacterium | reverse complement strand
TGTATTTGTCGGAAAAGGTGTTGTTTACGATACCGGAGGGCTTAGCCTTAAACCATCCGACGGAATGATGACTATGAAATGCGACATGGGAGGAGCCGCAGCTGCTATCGGTGCAATATACGCCGCAGCCGCAGCCGGTTTACCTGTGTGGACAGTAGCACTTGTTCCGGCCACCGACAACCGTCCCGACGGCAATGCAATTGTGCCCGGTGATGTGATTACCATTTCTGATGGCACCACGGTGGAAGTTTTAAACACAGATGCTGAAGGAAGGCTGATTTTGAGTGATGCTTTGGTTTACGCTAAAAAATATACACCCGAAGTAGTTATTGATCTGGCAACCTTAACAGGAGCTGCATCCCGTGCAATTGGCAAATATGGAATTGTAGCTATGACCAACACCGATGCGCATTTTAGTGATTTAAAAACATGCGGCAACTCGGTTCACGAGCGACTGGTTGAATTTCCGCTTTGGGATGAATACGCGGACATGCTAAAAAGCGACATTGCAGATATGAAAAACATAGGTGGCGCAATTGCAGGCGCTAACACAGCAGGTAAATTCCTCGAAAAATTCACAGATTATCCCTGGATTCATCTGGATATTGCGGGACCTGCGTTTCTTGATGCTCCCGATTCATACCGTGGTAAAGGCGGAACAGGAAGTGGGTTACGCCTGTTGTTTGAGTACCTGAAAAATAAGGCTAAAGCATGAGTGATAACAGAAAATCTGCAGTTCGGGTTGGAATAACGCATGGTGATTTTAATGGCATCGGATACGAGGTCATAATAAAAACCTTTATGGACCACGGAATGCTTGAACTATGCACACCGGTCGTTTATGGTATTCATAAGGCAGCTACTGCTTACCGAAAGCTAAGTGATGCAGGCGAATTCAGCTTTTACGGAGTGCCCGATGCCTCCAAGGCGGTGAAACACCATTGTAATTTTGTTAACCTTACCGAGGTGGATGTTGGACTTGATCCAGGAAAACCGACACCGGCTTCAGGTGCCTGGGCCGTAAAGGCTTTACAGGTTGCAATGGAAGATCTGGAAAAAGGCAAAATTGATGTTTTGGTAACCGCTCCAATTGATAAGCATAATGTCCAGGGTCCTGATTTCAAATTCCCGGGTCACACTGAATTTCTGGCTGAAAAAACGGGAACTTCTTCCTATTTGATGCTGCTTATTAGTGAGAATTTACGCATCGGAACCGTAACGGGTCATATTCCTGTCAAAGATGTGGCTCAAACCATCACACAGGATTTAATTATTGAAAAGCTGAACGTGTTTAATCGCTCACTACGTGAGGATTTCGGAATAGTGAAGCCACGTATTGCGGTATTGGGTTTGAATCCTCACGCCGGCGACGGCGGATTACTTGGAAAAGAAGAACTTGACGTAATTCTTCCGGCTGTACGCAAAGCGAAGGAAGCGGGTTTATTATGTTTCGGGCCGTATCCGGCCGATGGTTTTTTCGGCAACGGAACCTGGAAGGAATTTGATGGCGTGCTTGCCATGTATCACGATCAGGGCCTCATACCGTTTAAATCTATTGCTTTTCATGAAGGGGTAAATTTTACAGCAGGTTTGCCAATCATCCGAACTTCTCCTGACCATGGAACCGCTTTCGATATTACAGGAAAAAATATCGCACGTGAAGATTCGTTCCGGGCTGCAGTTTTTCAGGCTATCGATATTTACAGGCACCGAAAACTGAATTCTGAGATAACAGCCAATCCATTGCCCTTTAATCCCAAAAAAGACAGGGAAAGAGAGAGGTTTGCATGAAGCCAATCCTGAAATATTGCATTGCGGGTTTTATTTTACTTTTTAACCTTAGTCTCTGCAGCGGTTTATTCGCCCAAACCGAAGCACAGGATACCTTATATTTAAAAGACGGGAGTATTCTCACAGGCTATATCGTTAACCCCGCAGGCAACGGCACCATACGCATTCGTAACAATGGCGGGTTGGTTATGTATGTGGCAGCTGAGAAAATCAGCAAAATGGCAGTTCATGCCACCCGGATTGAAAAACAAGGCACATCTGAATCCAGGCCGCCCCAACTGGCAGAGGAAAGAATTGCCTTCGGCTTACGCGCAGGTGCTGCTTTGCCTTTTAGTTATTTTTCGGCTATCGCCGGATCGAATGCAGGGTTTGCCAAACCGGGCTGGACAGCTGAAGCGGATATCTGGATACGAATTTCACCACAATTGTACTGGAATACCAAAGTCGCTCACACATCAAATCCATTCAAAATAAAAGCTTTCGCTAGAGAATTTGAGGATTATTATAATGTGACTGTCACTAATAGTTTTGCCGGAAAATGGCTCGGCTGGCATTTTCTAACCGGTCTGTCCTCTACCCGTGTAATCGATGAACGCTTCAGCTATTTTTTTCAGGGAAATATAGGATTTTCAAGATTTCGAAGCCCCGCAATAAATATAAACGCTGTTGATGCGACTAATTACTATATTTCTTCTCGTCAGTCTTCTTCTGGAGCTGGAATCTCTGTTTCTTTTGCAGCCGGCTTGCGGTTTCTTGAAAAGTACACTATTTCTATCAGCTTAATCAGCTCGAATCCAATTTTTAGTGATTCATCCAACCAGGGCTCACCATTCCAGCAGCCGTTTAAAGTGTTTAATTTAAATGTTGGTGTTTTGCTTTTCCCTCAGTTAAAATCTCAGCTCAGCAAATCCTGAGCGTGTTCCATCAATACTTCCAGCGGAATTATTTGCAAGGCATTTTGGTGAGTTGAACTCAGTTTTATCGGGCATGCAAATCCTGCATTATACGCCTGCAACCAGCGCGAGGCGCAAACACACCAGCAATCGCCCGGTTTCAATCCCGGAAACGAGTATTCAGGCCTCGGGGAAGAAAGATCATTCCCTGCATTTATTGAGAACTCCAGAAATTCCTGAGTCATGACCGCGCATACAGTATGAGAGCCGGTATCGGTTGAGTCTGTGTTGCAAAACCCATCTCTGAAATAACCTGTCATCGGGTCTGAACAACATAAGTCCAGAACACCTCCCAGAACATTTAATTCCAATTAATCTTCCTTGTGAAACTTTTCATAATTGCGAATAAAATCCTCCAGATTCTCAACGTCAATGCGCTTGGCAATAATTTTCTTGTTCCGATCCATTAAATAAATAACCGGGGTAGAATAAATATCGTAGTATTTTCTGAAGTTGGATTTCCCCAATAAATCTGCAGCATTAATCCACTTCAGATCATGTTCCCTGATATATTTAAACCACTCGGTAGTATCGGCTTCAATGTAAACACCCATCACTTCAAGTCCCAGGTCTTTTGCCTTTTCCTTGTAGAGCGCATCCAGCTTTGGAGTTACTTTTTGACAATGACCGCAGCTGGGATCCCAGAAGTAAAGCAGCGTATATTTTGATTTAATATCATACAGTGAAATTGGATGAAAATCATTTTTAAGTAAGGTAATATTGGTTGCGTTTTTGCCAATCAGACAAGGTTCAAGGGCGTCAACCCGCTCTTTGATTTTTTCAAGCTGAGGCTCTTCAACCCAATAAGCTTTGCCACTTAAATAATAATTCTTAGCCATGTAAACGAATACGGCATCCATACCCATGATATCCGATTTTTCATAGGTATTGGTAATATAATAAACGACATATTTGAAAATCTCGCTGCTTTCGTCAGTCTTATCTATAATTAATTTAGCAGCCTTGTTGATGGAATCAGGAATCTGTGGTGTTAATTTCTCGATGTACTGTTTGATTTTTCCGGCAAAAACCGGAGTTCGCAAGAGACGATCATCTTTCAAATCCAATTTGTCAAAATAATGTGTCTTGTAATACCTGTACGCAAAAGTTGAGTCAGGCCGACCATTCTTAAGTGTAGGTATTTCTTTCGGAATTTCGGGTTCCCAACTAGCCATGAATACCTTTGACATAAACATGTCGGGATGATCGGTGATAAATTTATTCTTGTATTCCTTTACTTCAGTATCAACTTCCGTTTGCCTTTTCTTAATCTTTTCCTGTTCTTCTTTATTTCCTTTTGCAGCTTCATAATCTTTTTTCAACTCCTCCATTTCTTTACCCCTGGCCGAAATCCACTTTAGGTATTCATAAAAGACTTTGTTATCTTCAGAATTAGAAACCTTCATCTTATTTATAAAATCAGAAGTATCAGTCTCCATGCTGAACTTCTGGTTTTTGTCCACAATAACCTCAAAATATTTTCTTGCCGGCGTCACCGCCAGATAAATTCCTCCCGGGAGTTCGTCTTCTCCCCTAAAGGTGACCTTCCCTCCTGCTTCTGCCTTTGCTGAATCTCTTATATACTGCTTGTCTCCAAAATAATAGGCAAGTTGAATATTCTCGCCTTTATTGATACCCTTAATTATTAGTTTGATATCATGTCCGCCTGCAGCCGAAAGTTGAAAACCAGTGGCTAGCAGAACGAGTCCCGCAATAAGTTTTTTCATAAGTGAATCGATTTCGCTGCCGCGAATATCAAAAATTATGCTATTATTTTTCAAATTTATCAGGTATTATTACCAGCCAAAGCGCGAACATGAATAAATCCGCCGAAGGCGGGAAAGAAACCAAACAATTTATGTGTGGCAGATATACTCTTGCGGGAAAAATGGTTGACTTGGAAAAACAATTCAGGGCAAAACTGGAAGGCGAAGCCCGAGGTCAGTCATACAACATTGCGCCATCGCAAAAATCCCCGGTAATCCTGAACATAGAGCCAGAAAAGTTGCGTTATGAAACCTGGGGCTTGATTCCATTCTGGACCAAACCGGATGAGAAACCTAGAGCTTTAATCAACACCAGGTCTGACTCTTTGCTTGAAAAACCGGGCTTCAGAAGATATATTCAGCACAAGCGCTGCCTGATTCCTGCCAGTGGCTTTTTCGAATGGAAAGATGAGGCAGCAGGGAAACAACCCTGGTACATTCGCCTTAAATCGCGTGAGAATTTTGCATTTGCTGGAATCTGGGAAGAGTACGCCAATCAGGACGGGGAGCTTATTTATACCTACTCAATAATAACCACCGGACCGAATAAGCTGATGAGTGAAATACACAACCGGATGCCTGTAATCCTTTCCGGCGAAGCCGAAGAATTATGGCTTAAAGGCAATCAACCTTCACAAACCGGCACCTTACTAGTGCCTTACCCCGATGAAGATGTGGAAGCCTGGCCGGTTTCAAAAAAGGTGAACTCGCCGGCAAACAACGATGCTTCATTGATAGAGAAAATTGATCCGGGAACATTATTTTAATGAAATTAATATGCAGGATTCGTTTCTGAACCTACTGGCAAAACACTTTCATACCCATTTTGGAGAAAATCCCACCCAATGTTGTGTAGTCTTTCCCAATCGCAGGGCTTCGCTTTTCTTTAAAAGAGAATTGTATGAAACAAAAAAACAGGCACAATGGCTTCCTGAAATAATTACGTTTCAGGATCTGATTGATGAACTATGTGC
>JAGQVC010000139.1 GCA_020438185.1 Bacteroidota bacterium | reverse complement strand
TGGGTGCTGGAACTGTTGAATTTCTGGTGGATGAAAATTTGAATTTTTATTTTCTGGAAATGAATACCCGTTTACAGGTGGAACATCCTGTAACTGAATGCATTTCGGGAAGGGATTTGGTTATGGACCAGATTCTGGTGGCAAGAGGGGAAAAATTACCCTATTCGCAAAATGACCTTGTAATTAACGGGCATGCCATTGAAATTAGGGTTTATGCAGAAAATGCGGCAGAGAATTTTCTTCCCGATATTGGTAAACTTGAAGTATACCGTCTTCCGCAAGGGAACGGTGTTAGGGTAGATGGTGGTTTTGAAGAAGGAATGGATATTCCGATTTATTACGACCCAATGATTTCTAAATTAATTGTGCATGCCGCCACGCGTGATGAAGCCATTTCAAAAATGCTTCGCGCAATTGAAGATTATGAAATATCCGGCGTCGAGACAACACTTTCGTTTTGTCATTTTGCACTTAATCATGAAGCTTTCCGCTCCGGGAATTTCGATACCAATTTCGTAAAGCTGCATTTCAAGCCTGAGTATTTGAATTTGCAGCCCGACGATCTCGAAACTGAAGTTGCAGCATTGTTTGCAGCTTCGCTGGAAGCATCCTCAAAGGCTGCATCGAAAGCACCGGTAATCGCTAACGGTAATGCCTCACGCTGGAAAGAAAGACGTTACGTTTCCTGATGGGAATGCGGGCAGATAAATATTTGTGGGCTGTTCGGATTTATAAAACCAGAACCTTGGCGGCAGACGCCATCCGGGGTGGGAAAGTAAAATGTGAAGGGGAAAATATTAAGGCTGCACGTGAGCTAAAATTGGGCGAAACAATCACTGTTCAACTTCAGGATTACAGGAAAACTATCCGGATAACAGCATTTCCGGCTTCCAGAGTTGGAGCAAAACTCGTTACTGAGTATATGGAAGATCTTACTCCCCAGGAGGAAAAGCAAAGTATTGACCGGCTAAGGGACGTTCAGTTTGTTTACAGACCAAGAGGAACGGGAAGGCCCTCAAAGAAGCAGAGGAGGGATATCGAAGAATGGATGGGTGGAGATGACACTGAATTAAATTAACCTTTTAAATATGGCTTTCTGATACATAATAAAAATAGCCTGCAGAATGGTTAAATCCCTTTAATTCAAAACTGAAATAATAAATAAATTTGAGCCTATGAAAATTACCTTTATCAATCACGCTTCTTTTGCTGTTGAGCATGATGGAATTAATTTGGTTATTGATCCCTGGCTCGAAGGAATGGTATTTAATAATGGCTGGAATTTTATTTCTGAAACCCGATTTAAATACGAAGATTTTAAAGACGTAACTCATATCTGGTTTTCTCATGAACATCCGGATCATTTTTTTCCTCCCAACATTTCAAAAATTCCGGCCGAGTACAAAAAAAATATTACGGTTTTGTTTCAGGAAACAGCCGATAAACGAGTCGTAACTTATTGCCGCAAACAGGGATTTAAAGACGTTATTGAATTATTTCCGGATAAATTTGAGAAACTCTCAAATGATTTTAGTGTCCTCTGTGAGCATTATCAGGAAGGCGATTCCTGGATTTATATCAAATCACGGGATGTTAAAATTCTAAATACAAATGATTGCGGTATTCGAGACCGGGTTGAGGCAGAAAAAATAAAAAAGAAAATCGGTGATGTACCCGATTACTTATTCACTCAGTTCTCTTATGCATACTGGGCTGGCAACAAAGATCAAAGAGAATTCCGACGCAAAGTGGCCGACGATAAATTAGGTGGTCTAAAATTTCAGGTCGAAATTTTCAAACCTCGATTTACAGTTCCGATTGCCAGTTTTGTTTGGTTTTGTCACGAGGAAAACTTTTATCTCAACGATGAAGTAAACAGGCCTCAGAAAGTAGTTGATTTTATAAGTAATAATACTTCTTCAATTCCGATTCTTCTGTATCCGGGCGAAGTATTTGAACCAGGAAAAGAGCACGATACCGCAGCGTCAATTGCTAAATATAATGTAGATTTTGAGAAAATCGCAAGGCAGGAAAATCTGGTTCGGGTTGTTCCGGTTGCTCAGGATGAATTATTAACGCAGGCATTAAAATTTGTTACAGACATGAAGAAGAAATTCGGTGTCTGGACCAATATGCTAAAACCCACAAATATTTTCATTTCAGATTACGGAAAAGCTTTCACTCTTTCAATGCAGTCTGGTTTGGTTGAAAATTCAATGGATGAACAAAACTGTGATTGCTCGCTTTCTTCCGAATCGCTCTCCTACAATTTTAAATTTCCCTGGGGTAACGATTCTTTAGGAATCAATGGCCGGTACCAAAGGCCAAAAGGCGGAAACTACTCGCGTTTTTACAATTTTTTCCGATACAACCAGCTCGAATCCAGAGGCATAAATATCAATCTTGGCTTTTTTGCCGATATGGCTTTGAGGAGAGTACTCGTCAAGGCTGGCCTCAAAAAAATCTAAAGTGTCGCTATTACACTTAAATTCAGCGATTTATCAATTTAACAATTGTCGATTATTGATTGAATCAGCTCAAATGTTGACAATAATATAGAAATCCCTCGTTTTATTGCTAATTCGAATTTGTTTCATTGTTATCTTTGCGAAAAGATAAAATTAATATGGAAGCGGATCAGTTAAAGGAGAGTTTTGATGAGCAAGGTCAGCACATTAGTCCTGTACTTCCTCCGGAAATAATAAATTACCTGATTGACATTGACGGAACTGTTTGCGACGACGTTCCCAATGAAGAACCGGAACGCATGGCATCTGTTGATCCGTATCCGGATGCATTGGCTACTTTGAACAAATGGTTCGATGAAGGCCATATTATTACCTTCTTTACCTCCAGAACCGAGGATCTCCGCGAAATAACCGAAGTGTGGCTAAATAAACACGGGTTTAAATACCATGGTATTTTGATGGGCAAACCCCGGGGAGGCAATTACCACTGGGTTGACAACCACATTGTAAGAGGAACCCGTTTTAAAGGGAAATTCACAGAAATGGAAACTGTGATGAAGGAAATACTCGTTTTTAAAGAATAATCAGATAAAATCCAGATTCTCAAATTTCCTGCTCAAAACAAGTGAAGAATCAAATTCAATAAAGCGGTCCAGAACACTTGCATAGATATTTCTGAAATCCATATGATGCTTTAAATCACCATCGTCCAAATCAGAAAGTGAAACAGCTTCATTCCTGAAACCGGCGTTTTTTAAGGATCCGCCAAGCAAATAAACCTGATTGGCCGTGCCGTGATCAGTGCCGTTACTTGCATTCTGTTTTACCCTTCGCCCGAACTCAGAAAACACCATAACCAATGTATTTTTCCATTCACCGGTTTTTTGCAGGTCATTCCGAAACTGTAGCAGAGTATCACCAACCACTTTTAAAAGCCTTTCCTGAGCTTCCGCTTGTCGTACATGCGTGTCAAAGCCGGATAAACCGGTATAATAAACTCCCGATTGTAAGCCATTATTGATGAATGCTGCAATCTGTTTCATGCTTTGCCCGAATTCATGCTGCGGGTAATCGGATGATGCAGCGGTGATATCAGCCTTTTCAGAAATATATCCGGCTCCGTTGCGGGTAGAAATAAGTGTTTTGTATAAAAATGCAGCTTCGCTGGATGAGTCAAGTCCGGTAGGTTCCTGAGCAGATGCAAATGCAGGATCCTGAATTGTCTTACGCAGTCGGTTCGGGTTTTTAACGGCAAATCCACTTTTATCCTGCCCCTTCATGGCAAGCGAAAGCGTGTCATCAACTTCTATAGCAAACCAAGGATTCTCAGAACCTGGGCAATTGGCATCAAGCAAACGCCCCAACCAACCAGTATTTAAATACTCAGATGAATCACTTGCAGTATGCCAGATATCCGTGGACCTGAAATGTGACCGGTCCGGATTGGGGTAACCAACGCCATGGTAAATGGCCATTTCACCTAAATCATAAAGTTGTCTCATTCCGCCAAGGGCGGGATGAAAACCGAAATCATGATTTAATTTAAGTACCAGCTGTGCAGGGATAGCTAGTTTTGGCCGAGCTGAATAATAAATGTCATTCGAAAATGGAACACAGGTATTTAATCCGTCATTTCCTCCTGATAATTGAACAATTACCAAACGCTTGCCGGTATTTGAAATGATTCCGTTTTCGAAAGCCTTTAAAAAACCGGGAATTAATAATCCGCTCGAAGTGAGTCCCGTAAACTGAATAAATGATCTTCTGTTCATACTAATTAGCTTAATTGGAATTCCGGCAACTGGCTTAGGTGAAGACTCATCTTAATTATTCTGTCTTCGCGTGTCATAACTGTGGTTACTCCAAGATTTTCAGGAATAGGAGGAATATGCAGTGCTCCAAGCAAGTAGCCGCACAACGATTCCCACAATTGATCTTCCGGTATACCCTCAAAATTTTTAATGAATAGTTCCCAGTTGAAACTGCAGTGGAAATTATTCGTCGATTTTTCCTCCGGACTTTCATTTGGTGCTTCGTCATCCATGGCTTTAGCCTGCAAATCAAATCCGCCCGAACGGGCGAGAATTCCGGGTAAATTCATGCGAGTTACCAAAGTCGAATTATCAATCCAGTTGCGTCCGCCCGCCCAACCGGAAACATTGGGTGGGAAAAACAATGTTTGACCTAAAACTCGCTGCAAAGCAAGTAATGGCTTGGTATTATCGTACGAAATCCCAAAAGTCCTGTTTAATCCTACAATTAATTCCACAGGTGATTTTATCTCGCTGGCAATATTTTCTTTATCATAAAACCAATCCGATGAAAATATTTTCCGCATTAATTCCGGAATATTATATCCCGAATTGTAAAAAAATGTTGAAAGCTCTTCAATTCTGGATTTATTGAGTTTTCTGTTCACGAAAAAGGCATATATTTTTTCTGTAATAAATCTCGAAGTTTGGCGGTTTTCAAGAATCATTTTAATTACATCTTCACCTTCCCAGTTCCCTGTTTTTCCAAAAATTGTTTTTTCTCCGAAATCATGCTGGTTCTTTTTGAGTTCAAACGTATCCTCATCGCTTATTCCCCAGCCGGTAAATGCACGTGCAGCTTCCTTAATATCATGTTCTGTGTAATTCCCTCGCCCCAGTGTAAATAATTCCATTACCTCTCGGGCAAAATTTTCATTGGGCGAATTTTTACGATTCTGAACATTATTTAAAAATCGCAACATGGCTGGCTCTTTCGAAACAGCCATCAGCAAAGTGCCAAAATCTGTAAGCGCATATTTTCGGATTGTATTCACATAAGATTCAACCTGGGCAAAACCCCGAACTCGAACTGCAAAATGTCCGTGCCAGAAAAGCGACATTTTTTCCCTTAACTGACCTTCCGATTTTCCCATCATTTTCAACCATTCCAGATTTAACTTTTTAACATTGGCTGCTAAATCCTGAAGAATTTCCTTCCGCTCCTCAGGCGTCATCTGAAATAATTTTTTCGTGGTAATCCGCTCTTCATCCTGAA